>CAYURV010000070.1:0-5486 GCA_964447115.1 uncultured Candidatus Bathyarchaeia archaeon | reverse complement strand
ATGTCAGGTCTAAGCTTTCTCAATAAGGCTTCAGCCACCGGGCTTCTGAACGCGTTCCCCGAACAGACAAACAGCACCTTCATACCTGCTCACGCATAAGTTTCTAGACTCCAAGCAGCAAACCCTATTAAACCTTTACTTGCTTATCTGAGCCCCTAGGGTAGGAACTCAGAAGATAGTCAGAGCTCCCAGCCATCTAGGTTCTAAAATGCTGATTACAGCCTGTTAGGTTTCAAGTTAAGCCTACGAGCAGTATTGGGATGGTGAGTATCTCGCTGAAGATTTCTATGTCTCTCTTCACGTTATAGAACTTCGGCTCCTTGTAGGTTGAGGTAACATAGACGAGCACGTCAAGCTCACCTCGTTGCTTACCCAATATTGCTCTCAGGAAATCTCTGTGCACGGCGTCTATCAGGCTCAACTCTATTGAGACGGCTACCCCATCCTTGTAAGCGTCCCAGGTCCAAGAGGCTTCGGGAAAGATTCGATATTCCAGCAGCCAACCCTTGCCGTCGAAGGCTTCCTGGATCTCCTTGTGGTCGACTCTCCTGATGCTTCGCAGAACCGTCTTAACCTCATGGTACAATCCTTTCTCTTCAAGAATCCCGTCGGCCTTTCGATAGATGAAAAGCTCAAACTTAGCCAACACAGACCTCCTCGAAAGAAAGCCAATCTCTTTTTTTGAGTATTCTCTTATTTAAAATTAACAGCTTGAAGCCTTTCAAAGACTAGCGTAGTCATGACGAAGATGACATCCAATACTGGCGAGTTGTTCTCACCTTCACTGCATAACCATAGAAATTGCCTTTCAAAAACATCCAGAACTGAGGGGGCTTTTTTCCTGCTTCCTCTAGTGGGTAGTGGTCTTTTCTGTTCTCTTTCTAACGGCTTCCCAGAGGAGTTCCTCAACGAACTCTGAGAAGGAGAATCTTTCATCCCTGTTCAAGCGTGTCTTAGCCTCCTCGTACCATAAAAGGTTGAGCTTCCTGAGTATGCCCTCTGACATTGAAAGCGACTTTGAACGTTTCTTAGGCAGGCTCATTCCAACCTAACCTCCACAGGTTGGCGATTGCTGAGATAAGGCGGATCATGAGCATTGCAGACGTAGAGAGTTCGGGTTGAGGCTTCCCCTCTTTCAGCGACGCCAAGAGGGTCCCATGCTTGGTCTTCTTCGTTGCGGTAGACTTGGGGACTCAGATCCGAGGTATAGGGCTCCATCAAGCCGCCGCACAATGTGCAATACTTGTAACAGTCGCATGTGACGACTATTGGTACTGGGCTGTCCCTTCGAATCTTTCTGCCACAAATGCTGCAAACGCCTTGAACCAGACCCAAACCGAAACCACCTCCAAAAGGAAGGGTTTAGAACCCAAAAAATGTGGGAAACTCGTAAGGCATCCGAGAACGTCAGTCCTCTCAGCAGTTGACGATTCTGGCAACCGCGTCCTTTCTCAAGGTTCCCAAGCCATACCGGATTGTGCAGATGACGCCTTGGCTCAGCCTCTCCTCATATGGCTGCGTCAGGATGTCTCTTCGCAAGAGCAAGACAGCGCCTTTCGATGTGTCGATGAGATGAGCCTTTGCGGCTGTGCAGAGGTCGGTTTCAACGATTTTGAAGCCTAGATAAGTCTCGCCTAAGACGCCAAGTCTGACGTCAACGCCGTCGCCGAAGTAGAAGCTATGGATGAACTTGTCGTCGTTCCAAAGATCGGCAACCTGATCTGAATGGATCATCGCGACGTCGGGCTTGTACCCAGCCTTCCTCACAGCATTCCAAGCCTTGACAAGATCTGCCCAGGCCAAGGTGCCAGCGGAACCCGCCGAGATCTCGGCTCCTCCAGCCAAGTCGCCTGCTGCAATCCCCTCATATAAAGCCACCACGTCTTTGGTCAACTGTTCCTCCAGCAGCTGCGCAGCGTCCTGAACCGCCCGTTCGATCACGTCGAAGGGCACATCCTCGAGATACGCTTGGCTGAACAAGGCGTCGTAGCCGTACTCATAGCCAACATTGACATCCACGGCCTCAAAATGTTCAGGAGTCTGCAACGGAGGCCCATCGTTGACCCGCCAGACCGCCCCTCGCTTACTCAGGTAGAAGCGGACCTTCGGACTCGTTGTCGGCACAAGACGTATGACGTCTCTGCCTACAGCCCTCTTCTTTGCTGCTTCAACGGCCAAGTCGTAGACCTTGCCCAGTGCCTGCGAAACGTCGCTTAGCACGTACTCCTTCATAGTCCGCTGGAAGAGGACGTTGCCCCTTGCCTTCCCGACGAAGGAGTCCTTCCAAGCCTGCTCGCCTAGGTCGGGGTCCTTTAACACGGCTTCCATCAAGACGTTTCTATGCTCTGAAACTGTTCTAACCATTGTTTTCAGCCTCCGCTATCATGTCCCTGAACCGTGAATGTCCGGGCAGACAAGCACGATGAATTGGTCGTCAGCTTCTCCAGCGCTCATCAAAGCACGTCCGCCTGAAAGGCTTCCGTCAGCTGCTAGTGCCGCAACCGCTCTGCCTTCGTTGTCTGTTTTAACGCCGGCTCCGGCAGACACTACTCCGCCAGCATACATCTTGATAATGCCGTAGATGCAGACTGGAATGTAGTCGCCATTGTTACCCGTTTTTAGAGCGACGCCAAAGACCTTCTCCGTTGAGTCGGCTTCATGAACCACCGGAGGCCAATTTTCGCCAGCTGTAATGGTTACGAAACGGCCTTTCCGCACGCTATTCTCATCGCACTTGCACGTAAGAATTAAAGCGTTTGAAGAGATCAATTCCCCAAGCACCGCTTGCGGAACCATATCTTCAGCAACCATTGTCTCTTAGACCCTCCCTTTTCCCCTACATTTCTTTGGCTCTCACCGTTCCGTCGCGGCGAAAGCAGTCACAAACGTGACTATGACAGACCATCGTCAGTTCTCCTGATGGTTTTCTCATTCTTGCCTACCTCTGAGGCTGTCCGCTAGTTTCCAGACGTCTGATGAGGTCCTTCAACCTACGGTTCTGGAGGTAAGCGCCGTAACTCCAATGCTTCGGGACACGTTCATAACAGGCCCTTTTCAGGTCAGCTAAGACTTCAGCTCTGCTGACCACATCGCCATCATTGCTTGCGACCGTTGGATCGATAATGGCTTCGCCGAGAGAGCCTTGCCCTTCTAGAAGTTTTTCCAAAGCATCCACACGGTTCTTCAAGACTTGGTAGTTCTTCTCCATCTTCTCGGCCAATTCAACAATGGCTGAATTGACCGCATCCAAGGTTTCAGGAGCCTCTAAGGCTCTAGAAGTTTGCTCCTTCGCGTGCTGTTTCTCGGCTTCTTTCAAGCGTTTGGCTATGGCTTCCCAAATCTTGACAGTTGTCTCTGAGTCTCCAGGTTCGTAGTCTTTTAGGAGGGCCAAGCCGGTGAAGGTTATCCCTCTAGGTGCAACCCCATCGACCCTTTCAAGGCTGTCCCACTCGTACTCTATGCTGCAATACATAATTGTTCCATCTTTTACCCACCCGAGAACCTGCTCATCATTCAGCTCAGCCACATACTCAACTGCTCCATCCACGTATGTCGCTTTCAAAACCTCACCGTCTAAGGGCGTGGTATGATCCAGAAGAAGAGGAGCGCCAATCAAGGAGCCAACAGCCCTCCGCAGCTCTTCCTCTAAGTAAACGCGGACACTGGGCCACTCTTCAGGATGAAAAGTCTTTATGGGATGTATAGCCTTCCCAGCGATCAGATTGCCCTTCTGAGCCGTTATCCCGCCTTTCCAACCGAAAACTTGAGATGTATTCTTCTCTTCCAATCGGGCTTTAAGGGCGCCACATATCCGCTTGGCTGATGCCTCAGGTTTTCCCTTGGAGACAAAGTCCCTGACGCAGTCCTCGAAGCTGCTCCACTTTCCAAACGGCATAAGACATCAGAAAACCCTGAAAACATCTGGAGATAAAAGCCATATTATACAAATAAAATGAATCACGCTTCTTTTAGAAATTTGACGAAAAAACAAACTGAAAATCAAAAAAAGGTTAGACTTGTGCCTCATCTTGCTTAACACATCAAGTGGGACAGCCATTCTCTGAGAGAGATATCGTAAACGTGTTCACACTGATTCGCACATATTATTCGGCGCATTAGCTACATAATCACAAGGGCTATAAAAAGCGGAGTTGAAATCTGTTTACCGGAAGTGATGAGATGCGATGATGAGACCCCAAGATGATATTCGAACCTTGTTTGGGATAATCCACGAATGTTTACGGGAAGTTCAGAACAGCAGAGGATACCTCAACGTGCGGAGAAACATTGAGTACCCCTTTGCCAAGAACTCAGAAGCCGACGTTCTCCTCAGCTGGGAGAGGATCACTCAGATCACCCTTGAGAAACTTGAAATCCACCTAGGTCTAGTTGACTACGGACCGGACAAGGAAGAAGCCCTAAGAGTCGTAGACCAACTCCACCCGGAGTTCAAGTACAAAGAATCCTGAAACCACTAAAGGATATTACTAAACACATCTGGAAGCCAGCCAGCCAACAATATTTCAAAGCCTAATGCATCGTCCTCAGTTGTTTAGGGAAGAGTTTCCTCTGAATCAAACATGACAACAACTACAGTAGGTGAGCCCTTATAGCATTCTTCTATTCTTTGATATACATTTCGGGGTATGCCTTTCGCATAAACCTCCTCAGTTCACAGCAAAGATGGCATTTATCAATATATTCCCCTTCAAGGAATCTGAAGCCTTCGCTTTCTGGAAGATCAGTCAACCCTAACGGTCCATCTTCTACTAAGGTCTTTGTGATTGGATGCTTTTCCCAGCTGTAGCTTGTTAGAAGTTTCGACAGTGGCACTTCCTTAGTGTTGCCTATCGCCATGTTCCAACATATAGACGCCCAGCCTGCAGGGTCTAGGCTGATGCAATTCGGCCTTACCAAAGTAGTTTCCTTTTCTGGACAGGCGCCTCCCAATGGTTGTTCCGGAAAATAGTTCCTTAGATTGTGTCTGGCCCTTCCTTGTGGCCATATTTTGTTAAAGTGTACTTCAAGATTTGACGGTTCAAGAATTTTAACTATCTGCCTAGTTTGACGGTCAAACTCGTTGGGCGCATCCAAGCCTTCAAGGACGGCGACGTTCCAGCTAACCCTCTTTATACCCGCCTCAACTGATGCTGTCTTGGCGTTGCGAGGCCAGTCTAACGGAATGTATGGAAGGTGGAACCCATCTACGCTGATCAAGACATCTGTAACACCTGCTTCTTTCAGTTGAAAGGCCAGAGTTCTAGCTTCTTCAGGATCTTTGCCCCAGGACCCGTTGGTGATCAACTCGATCTCAGGTATCCCCAACTCTTTAGCCTTCTGAAACAGTCTGATTGTACTTTGTGGGTAGAGCATCGCTTCGCCTCCGAAGATCATAAAGGAATCCAGCCTAGTCACTGAAACCGTTTCTTCAAGATAGTTCAAGCCGTCTTCAACCTTCATGACCCCTTCTCTTTCAGGAGAGTGGT
>CAYURV010000069.1:0-5530 GCA_964447115.1 uncultured Candidatus Bathyarchaeia archaeon | reverse complement strand
TGGATAGGCAACTTCGTGGACTTGGTTGTTCCCCTAGAGGCAATAAGCGGCGAGGTCACAAGAGCCTACTTAGTTTATAGTGATTTGAAAGAGAATTTTGGGGAGACTGTTGCATCACTCGTTTGCCACCGCATAATATCTATTTTCACAACCCTCAGTATGCTGATCGTTAGCTCCTTATACCTCATCCTCAGATACCCAGTAGAGGCTAGGGTGCTGTACTTGCTGACGATAGTGGCAATCGGCACGGCTATTACAATAGGAGTTCTCCTTTATCTATCGGCTAAAGAGGTGGCGGCGGAGAAACTGGTTAATGTGCTTATCAGAATGGTTGGAATCGTGACTAGAGACCGTGCTAAGCTAGCCAACCTGAGAGTAAAAGCCAAAGACACTTTGTCGAGTTTTCATAAAGCTGTCAAGACTTTCAGAAACCCAAAATACCTAGCGAAACCCATTGCCTACAGTTACGTCTCATGGCTTTTCCATCTAGCGATATATTTTCTCGTCTTTTATGCCTTAGGTTTTAAAGAGATCACTGGGTATTTTTCACAAATAGTAATCGTTTTCTCAATAAGCCTAGCTGTTCAGACGATCCCAGTCGCCTTTCCCGTGGGCCTGGTTGAGATCGTTATGACAAGCCTTTATGTTTTATTTGGCATCAGCCCGGCTATCAGCGGTGTAGCAACGACACTAATAAGAGTAATAACCTTTTGGTTTCAGATTTTGGTGGGCTACTTGATCGTTGAATGGATAGGTGTGAGGCACTTACTTAGAAGAAGAGGCTCGAAGTTGGAAAATAGTCCAAGCAACGACGGTTCTCGATAAAAAGGCTTTTCTTCTGTTAATGCCATATCTCTTAAGCGTGAAAGAGATATGGCGCGTCCATCCCTCATGAATCTTACAGTCGAATATTTCAAAAGAAGAGGCTATGAAGTCAAACTTAGCCAGGGTCAAGATGAACTTGAAAACCTCCCAAAGTTCGACCTGATTGTGGGTAAACGGAAGGAAGTCCATCCCGTGAGAGTCAAAGACTGGAACAGAACTGTAGGTGTCAACATTGTCATAAACCTAGATCAAGCGTCTCGACGCACGAAGTTCTCAAGCCCAATCTTAGTTGCGGAAAAGTTTAGCGAACATGCAAAAGCATACGCTAACCGTAGGGGGATCATGTTAGTTACAAAATCCGAGATGATACGAAGTCTAAGATGACTCAGATCTCCCTTAAATACTCGTCTAGTTTTCCTTCCGAATCTAACTTTCCCAACCAATCCACAATGCCCACTTTGCATTCCTTCTTACCATAGAGAACTAAAAGCATCTCTTCTACAACATCTTCCGCCCTTCTTGCAGTCACATCAATCTCGCATACCTTGTTTAAACCACATGTCTTGGCTGCGTCATACAAGCATACATCTAGAATCTCGGCGGCAAGATTCTCCCGGATTTTCTCCACTCTGTAGCCGCGTCCTTTAAGAGCTTCTCTTAGTTCTTCTGGATCGCGCCTAAGAACAAAGACTAACCGCACGTTTTCTGGTGAAACAACATCCATGGCGTAATGACCCTCGACTATCACGTCTCCAGCCGAGCAAGCAACTATCCTCTCAACTTTCCGTAAGACTTTCTTCGAGTCGGCGACAAGAGTGTCTCTTTTCCTATCTATGCCAATGTATAATCCTTCATTTCTAACAAGGTCACCAACCGATATCAGCCCAGCCCCAATCCTCGATGCCAGAAGTTTGGAGACCGACGATTTGCCGACTCCAGGTGTGCCGGTTACAATAATCACTCGTTCGATCTTCTCCTCACCTCCAGCGGGCAGTATAAGATGTAGTTAGTTCCCATCTAGGTCTTGATCCGCGTCTCTTCTTTTATAGACCTAAGAACTACGGCTGTCTCCGTGCTTGTGACCCCTTCAATAAGGCCTATTTGGTCAATAATTTTCGCTAACTTCTCCCGATCCTCCACCCGAATCTTCGCTACGGCATAGTATGTTCCCGTCACATCATAGATCTCGTAGACATCATCCATATCATTCAGAGTGTCAAGAACTTCCTGCAGATTTTTCGGATTCGCATTCACTAATACAAATGCCGTGAGGCTTTTACCCACAAGCTCAGGTGAGACAAGCGCTGTGAACCTTCTTATAACTCCTCTCTCTAGGAGCTTCTTAACCCTTATGAAGACTGTTGCTTCGCTTACCCCGACTTTCCGGGCGATTCTCCTAAAGGCAATCCGCGCGTCGTCCTGAAGCATTTCGAGGATCGCTTTGTCTACTGCATCCGTTTCTGAAGGCATCATCTATGCACCTACTCAAGCTAACAATTACGAAGCTTCAATATATAAGGTACGTTTATAATAAAAAGATAACTTTTTCGGTCTTACATTAATAAATCTTTATTTTTTCGAAATATTTATAAGAGAATCCTTATCTCAATATGGAACCAATGTAAGGAGGCTGAAACCTTCCTCTCGAAATGTCCTGAATGCGACGCTGAGTTAGAGATTCCGGAAGACGTGATCTCTGGAGAGATAGTAAGCTGCCCCGACTGTGGGATGGATTACGAGGTGAGGTTGACGACCAAAGGTGAGGTGGAACTTAACCCCGCTGAGATTGAAGGAGAAGACTGGGGCGAGTAGGATCTTATGGGCACAATTGGATTAGTTTATGACAGGATTAGATGGGACGAAAAAGCGTTGATCCGTTCTGCAGCGAAGGCAAGAATAGATCTGAAGCTCGTTGACATAAAGAAAACCTGCATCGACACTCTTAGCAATCCGGCGAAGCTGATGGAAAAGTTCGGAGATACAGTCCTTCAACGGTGTGTCAGCTATTTCAGAGGCTTACATGTGACAGCAGTTCTTGAAAACTCTGGCCTTCAAGTTATTAATCCCTTCAATGTATCACTTGTCTGTGGCAATAAACTATTTCTGACCCTGACCCTCTGCAAAGCAGCGATACCTGTCCCGAAAACTCTTACCGCTTTTACAGAAGAAGGCGTTTTTGAAGCCTTGGAGAAGCTCGGTTATCCAGCCGTCATTAAGCCGGTGGTAGGTAGTTGGGGAAGGCTCATAGCTCTTATCAAAGACAAGGAGTCAGCCCAAGCAATTGTAGAGTCGCGAGAGCAAATGAGGAACTCTCTGCTTCAGATATATTATATCCAAGAGTATGTTCAGAGGCCGCCTCGGGACATAAGGATTTTAGTTGTCGGTGAAGAGGTTATAGCTGCATCTTACCGGTACTCTCCTAAGGATGATTGGAGAACAAACGTCGCGAGGGGAGGAACCAGCGAGCCGTGCCCTATAACTGAGGAAATTGAAGACATCGCGCTTAAGACAGCTGAAGCTATAGGTGGTGGCATTCTGGCCGTCGATTGCATGGAGTCGCCGAGAGGAATCCTTGTACACGAAGTAAACGGCACAGTTGAGTTTAGAGGCCTGTACTCAGCGACCAAAGTGGACATTCCCGGTAAGATTATCAATTATGCAATTGAGGCGATGAAGAAGTGAAAGTTGGGATTTATGGGGCTTCAGGATACGTAGGCGGCGAACTCATCCGCCTTCTTCTTAAGCACCCTAAAGTTGAAGTGGCTTTTGCAACATCTAACAAATATGCTGGCGAGTTCGTCCAAAGGGTACACCCAAACCTCAGAGGGCAAACAAAACTGAAGTTCGTCATGTCAGATCCCGCAAAAGCCATAAATGACTGCGATCTGTTGTTCGTGTCGACGCCGCATGGAGTTTCTCAAACTTTCATCCCCAAGGCTTTGGAGGCAGGCCTAAAGGTGATCGACGCAAGCGCGGATTTCAGGCTGAAAAACCCAGATGACTATGCCAAGTGGTATGGGTGGAATCATAAAAAACCAGAATTGCTACAGAAAGCTGTATACGGACTTCCCGAGCTACATAAAGAGGATGTAAAAAAAGCTCAGCTTGTAGCCTGCCCCGGATGTATGGCTACCGCCGCCATACTGGCCTTAGCCCCAATCGCCAAGTCTGCGAAGATTGAGAAGAACAGAATTGTGGCCGATTTAAAGGTTGGATCTTCCGGTGCCGGTGCAAAACCCTCCTTATCGTCCCATCATTCCGAGCATTTCAGCGTCGTTAGACCCTATAAACCGGTTGGTCACCGCCACACAGCCGAGATAGAGCAGGAGCTCAGCGCCCTAACAGGGGAAAGGGTTTCAGTGGCTATGTCTGCCCATGCGGTTAATATGGTTCGAGGGATTCTTGCAACTTGTCATGTCTTCATGACTGAGATGCTTCCTTCAATCGGTATTTGGCGTCTCTACAGGAGCTTCTACAGCCAAGAACCTTTCATCCGACTTATTCGAGACGTGAAGGGGATCTTCAAGTATCCAGACCCCAAAATTGTTGTTGGGTCGAATTTCTGCGACGTAGGGTTCGAGATTGATGAACGTGGCAATCGTGTTGTGCTGCTTTCTGCGATCGACAACTTGATGAAAGGCGCGGCGGGAACTGCAATTCAAGACATGAACATAATGTGCGGTTGGGATGAAAGAGAGGGATTATGGGATTCGGGGCTTCACCCAATTTGAGTGTGCGATTGCATGATTGTCTTGAAGATAGGTGGAGATATATTTGATAAGGGGCTCAGTCCTGACCTTTGTGACGACATCAAGAAGACCCTTGGCAGCAAGTTAGTAATCGTTCACGGTGGTGGAGACGAGGTGACGCAAATAGCCGAGAAACTGGGCAAGAAGCAGGTTTTCGTCACCTCACCCGGCGGCATAAGAAGCCGCTACACAGATGAAGAGACGGTTGAGATCTACACAATGGTAATGGCGGGCAGGATAAGCAAGTCGATAGTCAGGTGGCTTCTCAGGAAAGGCATTCGGGCTGTGGGATTGTCTGGGGTCGATGGCGCTTTGCTTAGGGCCGACCGTAAGAAACGTCTGCTCATTGTCGACGATCGGAATAGAAAGCGGATTATAGAAGGAGGCTTCACTGGGAAAATCACTCAAGTCAACACAGCCATTCTGGAGCTTCTCCTTGAAAACGGATACCTACCCGTTGTGGCTCCAATTGCTTTAGGGAAGGAGAATGAGTTCCTAAATGTTGACGCTGACAGGGCTGCAGGGCAAATAGCCGGGGCTCTGAAGGCGGATGTTATCATCTTCCTTACCGACGTTCAAGGGGTTTTCTTGAAAGGTGAATGTGTCAGAAAGATGCTCATGCGCGATGCTGAGAAACTTCTGCCCAAGATAGGACCTGGGATGGACAAAAAAGTCCTTGCTTCTGTTGAGGCTTTGAAAGCCGGAGTCAAGGAAGCTATCATATCTTCCGGGTTTGTGAAGGAGCCTATAACTAGTGCATTGAAACACGTGAATGGTACAGTGATCACTGTTGGATAATGAAAAGATTACGTCTGTTGAAGACGTCTACCTTGCGAAAGTCTATCAGAAGTTCCCAGTAAGCCTAGTCAAAGGCAGAGGTGCTGTCCTCTACGACGCAGATGGAAAGGAATACATCGACTGCATGGGAGGATACGGTGTCAGCCTTGTAGGCCACT
>CAYURV010000068.1:0-5549 GCA_964447115.1 uncultured Candidatus Bathyarchaeia archaeon | reverse complement strand
ACTTGGCTTCGAATCCAAACGCGACATCGAAGCCTACGGCGTCGCCGAATTCGTCAAAAACTGCAAGCAGAGAGCACTCCGATACGCTGCTGTGCAGCTAGAGCAATCCATCCGTTTAGGATACTGGATGGACTGGGATAACCCTGGAACATTGCGGTTTCTCGCTGACAGCTTGGAAAACCCTCAACAAATTGTAACTGTCCAAGGTCCGATTGGACCAGTTACCGACACTGTTGAGAGCATTATTGGGAGGCTTGGGTCGCCAGAGCTTGGCGGTTCATACTTCACGTTTTCGGACGAGAACAACTACATGATATGGGCAGCTTTGAAGAAGTGCTTCGAAAACGGGTGGATTTACAAGGGCAGAGACGTGATGCCGTGGTGCCCTAGATGCTCAACCGCTCTTTCGCAACATGAGATAGTGACTGAAGGATACCGGGAACTAATCCATCCGGGTCTTACACTTAAGTTTCCGTTACGCGGTAAGCCAAAAGAGTCATTGTTGATCTGGACCACTACACCATGGACCTTAACGTCAAATGTGGCTGCTGCAGTGCATCCTGATTTTGTCTATGTGAAGATCAAATACGGGAATGAGATTCTGTACCTAGGCAAGTTCGCGCTTGATAAAACCCTTCAGAAGGGAAGCTACAAGATAATCGAAGAGCTTGAAGGAAGCCAGATGGAGGGTTGGAACTATGATGGACCATACGACGAACTGCCTGCTGAAAAAGATATGGGGGCTGTCGATGCTCATCAAGTTATCTTGTGGGGGGAAGTAACGGAGGAAGAAGGCACAGGCATCGTACACATTGCACCTGGCTGCGGAAAAGAAGACCTAGAACTTGGAGAGCTTTTCAAGCTACCTGCAGTGGCTCCGCTCGATGAGTTCGGAGTCATCATCGAAGGTTTTGATAAGCTCACAGGGGTCCATGTCTATGACTCAGCGTCACTTGTCATTGAGGATTTGAAGAAGAAAGGGCTACTCTTCAAGGTCGAGGATTACACTCACCGTTATCCGGTTTGTTGGCGTTGCGGAAGCGAACTCGTCTTCCGCCTAGTTGATGAGTGGTTTATCAGCATGGGGGAGAAACTTAGGAAGCCGCTTGAAGAGGTAACTGAAGAAGAGAAAAGGAGGAACCTTCGCTACCAGATAATTGATGTCGCCAAGCAAGTGCGTTGGATACCTGAGTTCGGTCTCCAGCAGGAACTCGACTGGCTGCAAAACATGGAAGACTGGATGATCTCAAAGAAACGTTACTGGGGGTTGGCATTACCGATCTGGGTGTGCCAGAAATGCGGAAGCTTCGAGGTTATAGGCGGCAAAGAAGAACTCAAGGCGCGAGCTGTTGACGGTTGGGATGCTTTTGAAGGGCACAACCCGCACCGACCTTGGATAGACGCCGTAAAGATCAAGTGCCCCAAATGTGGCTCTATTACCTCGCGCATCGAAGATGTTGGCAACCCTTGGCTCGACGCGGGTATAGTATCTTATTCAACGCTTAGCTACCGTGACAACCATAGCCTTTGGGAAAAGTGGTTCCCAGCGGACTTGATTTGTGAGTCTCTTCCTGGACAGTTTAGAAACTGGTTCTATGCGATGCTGGCTATGAGCACTATCATAGAGAACCGCTCGCCATTCAAGGTCTGCTTTGGTTACGGCATGGTCCGGGGAGAAGACGGACGCGAGATGCATAAGTCTTGGGGGAACGCGATAGAGTTCGATGAAGCCGCCGAGATCATGGGAGCCGACGTCATGCGTTGGATGTACTGCACAAAACGCCCCGAGACTGATCTCTTATTCGGGTACCAGAAGGCCGACGAGATAAAGAAAAGATTCCTAATCCCCCTGTGGAATATCTACAGCTTCTTCGTGACCTACGCCAACTTGGACAAATGGACATCAAAGAACATTGTTGAACGAAGTTCGCTTTCGCTTCTCGACAGATGGATACTGTCTAAGCTCAACGTGCTCATCCGTGACGTATCTCGGTTCCTTGAAGATTATGACCCATGCAACGCTGCAATGGCTCTTGAGAAATTCGTGGAAGAACTGTCCACATGGTATGTTAGACGTTCGAGACGCCGATTCTGGAAAAGTGAAAGGGACGAGGACAAGAACGCTGCTTATACAACGCTTTACACCTGCCTTACGATCCTCATCAAGCTTCTCGCACCATTCATACCCTTCACATCTGAGGAAATATATCAGAACATAGTGCGCAACATAGACCCCACGGCTCACGAAAGCGTTCACCACAATGATTGGCCTGAAGCTGACGAAAAGGCAATAGACCAAGAACTGGTAACGGATATGGATTTAGTTGCAAAGGTCTGCGGCTTGGGCCGTTCAGCGCGCACCAAGGCGGGTATAAAGCTCAGACAACCGCTTTCGAGTGTCACGATAGTGGCAGATCATTCCACTTCAAACCGGATCAAAAGACTGAGTGACATAATTATAGACGAGCTAAACGTGAAAAACCTCTTTTTCACAACTGACAAAGACGAATTAATGGAATACTCTGTAAAACCCGTCGCCAAAGTCTTGGGCAGGAAGTATGGCAGACTGTTACCCAAAATCCAGGAAAAAATTGCCAAGATGGATTCCAAAACCCTAGCGCTGCCTCTACAGAAAGGTCTCAGCGTAAGCCTCAAGGTCGATGGACAGAGCGTAGAGCTCCTTCCAAATGAGGTGAAAGTCACAACTCTGCCAAGGAAAGGCTATTCTATGTCTGAGGAAGGAGGCATTACTGTGGCAGCAGATGTGAAGCTCTCGGATAATTTGAAGAAGGAGGGGCTTGCCCGCGACATCGTCCGCCGCATACAGAACCAAAGAAAAGAAGCAGGCTTCAACATAGCCGACTTGATAGAAACATACTATGAGACTGGACCCAGAATTGAAGAAGTCTTCGAGACTTTCAGAGATTACATATCTGCTGAGACTTTGTCTACATCCATATACGACGCCAAGCCGCCAAAAGAAGCCCACATAGCCACGTACAAGATCGGAGGAGAAGCCGTAATGGTTGGACTCATTCAGATCAAGAAAGAGCAAGCTACTAAGAGATGAAGCTTAGTGAGTTTGACCATGAGGGTTTTGCTTCTTGATTCTGTCCTAGAGCCTCTTTTTTGGGGACACGTTAAACGAGATCTAGCAGATTACTATTTCGTCATTCGCAATATGAAACATGATAGGGCATCTACTGAGATCTGGGTGGCTCTAAGCGAACAGAATCGCATCGAAGGAATGCTGATGATCTATAAAAATAGCGTTGTGCAGTTAAGAGGAAGTGTTGACGCTGTGAACGTCCTACTTGACAGACTCAATCTAGATAAAGCTGAGATACAATGCGAAACTGAGCACAGTGGGTTGATCCTTAATAAATACAAGAACGTTAAGAATGCTTCTGAGATTATTCTCATGACTCTACATAGAGGAGAAGAGACCCTACAGACGAAGCAATCCACAGTAAGGCTATCAGCAAGCGATGCTGAAGACATAGCGACTCTTATGCGGCGCGAGAACCCAGACTGGTGGGGAAATACGACTGCAGAACTGATAGCCTCAAGGATGGATCAACGGCTTTGGCTGGGAATAAAGGTCAATGGAAGGCTTGTCTCAGTGGGAGGCGCGACGGTTGATGATTGGGCGAGCAATATAGGAACCGTAGTCACAGATGAACACTACAGAAACAGAGGATACGCTACAACCATAGTATCTGCCTTGGTGAAGCAAATTCTAAAGAAGTCAAACTTATCTTTAATACACGTTGAAAGCAACAACGAACCCGCAACGAGAGTTTATTCGAAGGTTGGCTTCAAACCATATAAGACCTATTTCTTAGCCAAAGTAGAAGGTCAATGACCACTTAGGAATTGAACCGCGTATTCAAAATACGTTCAAGAACTACTTCTTGCTTGATCATGTGCGTGATATATATGTAGATGTTCATAAGAAATATGTGCGAGGTCCAAGGACAATCAATTTCGTAAGCGATATGACTCCAGAAGGCGAGATCAGTCTTCTGTCCGGTGAGAAAATTGAGGTTGTGGCTAGGCCTCACCCTTTATCCTTTCTCAAATATCACTTGTTCGCCGTCTATTTAGTAGTTGTCGCCGTCTTTCTGGGATGGTTTTACTATTATCTCGATTCTAACAAGTCGGTATTAGAAGTTCTCGTTTATCTCGATATTGTATTGAGCACAACAGGAATAAGAAGTGTAGAAATCGTTCTTTTAGTTCTGTACTGGGTAATCCTTCTCATAAGCGGGTTTGTCGTAAGCGTGTTATGGGTCAGTAAGATGCCTCTGATCTACGTGATTCTAGTGGCAGTAGCCGGAACAACCCTAGAAGTCTATCCCCTCTTGCCTTACGGGTTCGTCATAGCTCAAAGCCCAATGATGAAACTCCTCTTGTTGGGTGCTACTGCACCGGTATGCATAGTCTTAACCGAATTATACCGGAGAGGGCATGTTTACATCTTGACCAACTATCGAGTAATCACGAGAAAAGGGATCATCGGGAAGAAAGAGAGAGACCTGACGTATGATAAGATTACAGATGTCTACTTCAGTCAAGGTATGCTAGGCAGAATGTTCAACTTCGGGACAGTGGTCCCTATAACGGCATCGAGTTTCGGCTTGGGCGAAGATTCTGCCCAATACTTCACACTGGCATCTGTGTCTACTAAAAAAGGTATGTTGAGCGGCGGTTTTGGAGGCGGAAGAAGCGTATCGATGCCTAGATCAGCAACACATTGCTCGCTCCACGGGATACGTGACCCAGGAAAGATACGTGTGATCATAGGGAATAGGCAGATGGAAACAAAAGAAGCGTCCAACCCCTAGAAGAATAGAATCTCCCTTCAGAGAAGAAGAAACCGAAAAATAATGGTTATCAGAAGGAAGATCGGATAAAACCTTCACTACGCAGGCTCTAAACCTGAAAGGCAAAATAACAATATTACGGAAGGAAGCTCTTTGACATTAGAGAAGCTTTCAGGATCAAAGTGCAAAAGAGTCGTGTTTAAGGCGAAAGGTAGAGTGGCGGTTGAAGATTATGCTTTAAAGGAACCGGAAGCGAGCCAAGTCTTGGTAGAAACAGCTTGCACGTTGATAAGTCCTGGCACAGAAACAGCCTTCCTTATGGCTTTGTCAAACACTCCTGGAACGTTCCCTATGTATCCAGGATACTCAAACGCCGGTGTTATAGCTGATTTAGGAGGGACCACTTCAGGGTTCAAAATCGGAGACAAAGTCGTTTCACGTAGGAACCATGCTAGCCACATATTGGCCAACGAAAACGAGTTGATCAGAATCCCAGAGGGTTTGTCCTTCGACGAAGCATCCTTCTTCGCCCTTGGTTCCATAGCATTGCAGGGAATAAGAAAGGCTAATATAGAGTTAGGCGAATCTGTCGTGGTTCTAGGTCAAGGCTTGGTAGGCAACTTGGCACTTCAATTGGCGAAATTAAGTGGCGGCATGCCTGTAGTAGGGGTTGACGCTTACGATTACCGTCTAGGTATATCTCAAAGATGCGGAGCAGATAAT
>CAYURV010000067.1:0-5595 GCA_964447115.1 uncultured Candidatus Bathyarchaeia archaeon | reverse complement strand
CACTGGACCGCAAGATGAATCTAGAAGGATGATGTTAAGCTTCAAGAGAAGACGGGACCTCATAGTCGATGGACTTAACTCCATAAAGGGGATAAAGTGTCTGAAGCCCGGCGGCGCCTTCTATGCTTGGCCCAACGTAACTGAGGCGTGCAAAATGGTTGGCGCCAAAGACTCGGAAGAGTTTAGAACGCGTCTCCTTTATGACGCTGGAGTCGCGGTTCTCTCGGACATTCACTTTGGCCATAGAAACGAGGGTGAAGGGGAACATATCAGATTCTCCTACGCAACATCAGAAGAAAACATCGAAGAAGGCTTGAGAAGAATCAAGGAATATATTCAGATGAGCAAGGCACGTTAAGACTTCAGGTTCTCCGGGTTTGTTGCAAGTTACGGTCAAAGATGAATCAGGCGGGAGATCCCCATTCCCGCGATCCATCCCGCTATGACGACAACCGTGGCAGGGAAAAATCGGAAAAACGTTGTGTTGAACAGCGCCATCTCAAATATAAACATCGCTAGACCGATTGTTACAGCTATCAGAAGACCCGCTTTCTGTCCTCGCTTCAACGCTGTTTGGACAGCCAAAAGTCCGGCTAGGAAGAGGTCTCCCAACCCCAGGCCTACCAAGCCTTCGTTGGGATAGGTTGGGATCATAAGGAGAACTGGCAGTCGAAGTTCCATAGTCTTCGCTGCGTATTCTCCCATGAAACCTGTTCCGAAAACTTGGACAATGTCCAATATAGTCACTAACACAGCGAAGACCCATGTGGTCTTCCATGAGAATAGACTTCCTAAGTAGACTGGTATTACGATGGCGAAGACCACTACGAACAGATTGAAGACGAGGAGCTGCCAATAGAAATTGTAGAGCAGTATGAATGCAATAGGTGGAAAGATTGCCACGTACCATCTTCTTAAAGCTATGTAGGTGAACGAGAATAGCATGTATGAGTAAGCCACGATGAACACTATTTGGATCGCTCGGCTTGGGGTGAAAGCCATCACTGTCACCATGAGACCCATGGAGGCAGCAATCAAGATGATGTCGCGGATGTTTAACTTTCTCTCTTCAAAAAGGACTGTGACCTTCTTCTCAAATCTTCGATAGGCAAGGACTGATGTGGAAACAACGAGGAAGACCACGGTCGGTAACAGCACATCAAACTCCATTTTAAAGACACTTCTCTAGGCATCTGGTCCTCTTGGCTGCACAATTACTTGCAATGCAACGTCTTTCTTAGCTTTAAGTGGCACATCGGGTCATCTATGATCTTCGGAATCCATTCTAACAGATCGGTTGCGACCATGTGATAACCTTTCTCAGCCTTCACGAAGTCTCCCGCTGCCCCATTGATGAACGCTCCTGCTACAGCCGCCTCGAATGGGTCCGCCCCTTGAGCCAGAAAAGCGGCGACGATGCCAGAAAGGACATCACCTGTTCCACCCACAGTCATGCCTGGGTTCCCTGTAAAGTTCAGCTTCACCCTGTATCCATCTGAAATTATGTCTACATGCGATTTCATCAAGACCACTGTGTCAAGGTTCTGAGCTGTTCTGCGGACAGATTCTGCTCGTTCGTCAAGAACATCGGACGGCTTCTTGCCGGTAAGTATCTGGAACTCTCCTGCATGAGGAGTCAAGACAGCCCTCGTTTCTATTCTATGTTTGAACTCGGCAAACGCCTTCAACCCATCAGCATCCAACAGCATCGGAATCTTTTTGGATTCCACGATCTTCATGACCTCTTTCACGGTCTCTTGGGTTTCCTTATGCAGTCCTAGTCCTGGACCTATGGCCACGCTGGTAGCCTTCTCGAGTTGATGCCTCAAAACTGCCAAGTTACCCATGTTCAGATGTTCACCCTCAAGCTTCACTGTAATCAGATCGGGTGAAACGGACGAGATCGCGTGAGCCGTCTCATGAGGCGCAGCTATGAACACAAGGTCTATACCTGTTTTGAGAGCCGCCAAGGCCGTAAACGTAGGGGCGCCTGAATATGTCTCACTTCCGCCGATAACAAGGAGCCTTCCGAAATCGCCCTTGTGTGACTCTGGAGGCCTAGGCTTCACGACTATAGATACGTTGCCAGGACCTGCGAACCCCTCAACTTCCCGCGGGAGCCCTATATGCCTGACAATGAGCTCCCCTACTTGTTCCTTGGCTTTGAACAAGCCTAGTTTAGCTCTGTGAAAAGTGACTGTAACATCCGCTTTGACAGCCTCACCTAGAACCTCGCCTGAATCGGAATCAATGCCACTTGGAACATCAACAGCAACCCGGAAAGCGTCAGCCTCGTTCAATTTCCTTATGAGTTGCAGAAGAGGCGGACGGGGAGGTCCTTTCAGCCCTGTTCCAAGCAAAGCATCGATCAAGACTTGGGCTTTAACTTCAGGGATAAGCGATGAATCATAGACTTCATGCAGGGTGACGTGGTCTTTCAGGGATTCTAGTGCTTCCCAGTTTTTCTTTGCTTCGTCGTCAACAATACAGTGGGCACCTCCAGCCAGTATTACGTCAACATCAAAGCCAAAGCAAACGAGGTGCCGGGCTGCGACAAGGCCGTCTCCTCCATTTCCCCCTAACCCGCAGAATACGACGACCCTTACATCTTGGGGCTTGAAGCGGGAAGACACCTCAACGGCAACATTTCTTCCAGCGTTCTCCATAAGCTGAAGCCTTGAGATTCCGAAGTATGTAGCGTTCATGTCTAAAGCCTGCATCTCCCTAGTCGTTATGAAATCAGCCTTCATCGTGCCAGTCACCTGATTGATTTTATGAAAGAATGCTACTTCAAACATTTAAGGATAGTGAATCAACGGAAAGAATCTTGAATATTTTGACAGGTTGCTGAACGGTGTCAGCTGAAGTCCTTCAGCTTCTTGTCTTAATGTATTCATCTGATCTTACTATCTTTCCTTCCGATTCAAGGACCTTGAGGAGGACATCTGTATCCTCTTTTGCTAGTCCGTGACGTTCTTCCGCCTTCTGGAAAACGTCACTGATATTTGCTTGCTCAAGGCTCCTAATAAGATCCAATAGGTCAGGTTTTCTGGTCCCGATGGTTGGAGGTATCTTTGAGATGGGCCAAGCCCGCTGGAGAATGAAGAGTGTTATCATTTTCTTCTCGTCCTTCTCCTCGCATAGGACAACTAGGTTCTTGCCAATCGCCGTCTTCCCCTTTGCTTCTTCGTAGGCGGCTGTCCTGAAATTATTCTTGATTACGTCAGGTACTTCCTCCATGCTATTGACGACATTCCGCCGGAGTCTTTCACTCTCATCTATGTAGGATAGCGATAAGACGCCATAGTAATAGCCTTCGACAAGGCTTTTCTGATAGAGCACTGTGCTTCCCTCCAGCTGCGCAAATCCCTTGCCAGGTGGACACTTCAGGGCCTTGACGGTGGTTCTGCTCATCTCGTCGTCTGAGCACACCTTGAAGAGCCACTTGCCGGTTAGAGGATCATTCACATTATAGAAGCGTACGCCTCCTTCTCTCATTGATCGCAAGCTCATGTCAACCCAAGAGTCCTTCGTGCGCTCTTCAACCTTTGTGATTCGTATCTTGGCTTTTTCAAGAAAGCCCAAAGTACATGTCTCCGTTTAGAGTTAGGTTATTCTTTACAAATAAGGTTATCCATGTTCTTGCGTCGTGTTTGACGGGTTCCACCGTTACACTAGAGCTCCCTCAGTTGTGCGCTGGAAGCATAAACCTCTTCTTCTCCAAAAAAAGGTATAAATCCATAAGCATGCAAGAGGTATAGAAGGTGTGGAAATACTTAAAAAGCATAAATGATTAATGAACTAGTCGAACAAGAGTTAGGATAGGTGAGGGGTCGAAGATGCCGATTGCCTTTGTCTTAATAAATGCTGAGATAGGCTCCGAGGGAGAAGTCCTCAACGAGCTAAAGAAGGTTGAAGGCGTCGAAGAAGCCTACAGCGTATACGGAGTGTATGACATCATAGCCAAAGTCAGCGCTGACTCTATGGACAAGCTAAAAGACATCGTAACCTGGCGAATACGAAGGCTCAACAAAGTAAGATCAACATTGACAATGATCGTTATCGATGTCATGTCCAGATCCGCAGAATGATTAAAAACCAAGGCTAGACCAAGACCATTATCCAAAGTGCCCAATCCTATGTAACGTTTAGCTCTGCTTTCCCATTATTTTCTCAAGGTTTCCGGGACTGGCAAGAACAACTGACTGCGAAGATTTATGCGATCTCAATTCTCTGACAGAACCCCAGAACCATCCAATATCTTTTAACTCCTTTTTCGCATAAAGACAACGACTAGCTACTTGGGATTGAGGCGACCAAGTTTGGGCTTTGACCTTAAAAGTTATAAAAGGGCTATACTAGAATAGGCATCATTGCATTATCCCCCACAACTAGAGAGGTGGCAGAAGATACGTGTTCTCACACCTGAGCTTCGGAATGAGTTGAAGGTTCCTTTAGGTCCGCTGATACGAGGCTCATTCAAATATACGACTGAGAGACTAGGACAGATGGTTGCCGACAAGAAGCCGAGAAAACTGATCGCCGTCGGCGATAGGGTCTCACAAAACATCGCAAGGAAAGGTATACACCTTGACATTGCAGTTGTCGACAACAAAGTCATGCGGAAGCCTATTGTTCCAGTTGTGCTGAATATGGAGAAGACTTTCAAAGTGAACAACCCGGCGGGAACTCTGACTGACGAAGCTTGGCAAGTCATGAGAGATGCCATTGAGTACGAAGGGCGAACGAAGGTTCTTGTTGAAGGCGAAGAAGATCTGCTCACCTTGGTTGCTGTGTTGTCTGCACCTTACGGCTCCATGGTGGTTTACGGTCAGCCAAAAAAAGGGATAGTTGTGTTAGATGTGACAGAGGCTACTAGAGGGAAGATTCGGGACATAGTGGAGCGAATGGAAGATAGACCTTCGAAAGACTAAAGTAGGAGCTTGATTTCAGAACATACTTTCAAGGGTGACCATGGTGAAGATCAAAGTTGTTAGTCAACGGCGCAACGAATTGTTGAAAAGAAGTGAAGTAACATTCAATGTGGACCACGAAGGGAGCGGAACACCTTCGCGTGTAGAGGTGAGGAAGAAACTTTCGGAAATGCTTAACATGGATGCAGAAAAAGTCTATATAACAAAGTACGAGACAAAGACGGGAAGGATGACAGCATTAGGAGAAGCAAGAGTCTACGACTCAGTTGAAGACGCAAGGTTTGTTGAACCAGAATATATAATACTCCGGAACATGCCTGAGAAGGAGAAAGAAGGAGAAACTGCGTAAATGGCACAGGAGAAACCTAAGAAACAGATAAAAGAAAAAGCTGCCTCTTCCTATTACAAGATTGAGGAAGGGAAGGTCGAAAGGCTTCTCCCAACATGCGAACGATGCGGCCCTGGATACTTCATGGCTGACCATGGAGACCGTTACTCCTGCGGCCATTGCGGATTTACCAGATATAAGATTGGAAAAGCTGGAGAGAGCTAGAGCGTTAAGTCTACTGTAACGGTCTTACTTCAGTTTTACTATAGACTCATCTTCTTGTGTTTCTTCTCTTCTTATTGACAGAAAGATTTGGATGCCTGAGACTGCGAT
>CAYURV010000066.1:2558-5602 GCA_964447115.1 uncultured Candidatus Bathyarchaeia archaeon | reverse complement strand
AGATGACAGGTGGACCTGGAAAGATAGAAATTGACGCTGATGTCTACTTTACGCTTCAAAAAGGGAGAATTAGGGTTGAGGACGCCGCGGTCTACATTCACGTTAAGGGATACATGAGGGCCAGAGTCACCCACATCGATATTGAGGATAGGATAATTGGCAAGATCATCCACCGCGGCAGAGGCAACGTGCTAGAAATAACCGGGATAAAAGGTGGAATAGAGATCAAGCCGAAAAATGCCAGAGAAATGGACGTTGATGGATCAGGGACAGTAGTTTATGGCCAGGAAGTGCATCATCCTCTCCTAAATGAGGTGCTGGGGTTCGGTGAATCCACAATAACGTGGGTCGGAAGGAAATCTGACAGAATCTACGTTGGATTCAAAGAAGCCCAAATGAGAAAGCTTGAGCATGTGGCTGAGAAAACTTTTAGAGTTAAGCCAAGGAAGTCTAAGGCTAGGAAGAGAGAACGGCTTTAGATCGTTGAGGTGGTGATGTTTTGAGAGCTAAACTGTACATCTACCTTTACCGCATAACGGAAGGCAAACCGCATCCAATTCTTTGGAGCTTTGACAAAGAGGCATTGAACCAGATCGCAAGAAGATTTAAGAATAAATCAGTCTTCAACGTCGAGATAGAAGAGACGACCATTAGGCTAAGGCTTATTGAGTGAGAAGCTCTATTGTCGGTCAATCGAAAAATCCATCGTTGTCCACACAAATCAGAAAGCGCTCTTTCGACCGTCAATCGGTAAATCTTTCACTAGCCAAATCGGATTTCAATGTTGCTGAGACCTCGCTAAAGGTGGTTCTGAGTATAAGATCATCAGCGACCGCTTAAAAGTTGTAAATGGTCTAAGCCCGTTTCTTCCATCTTGTTCCTTCAGACGAGTCCTCAATCTCGAATCCAAGTTCATTAAGTCTTCTTCTCATCTGATCTGCAGATTTCCAATCTTTCCTCTTCCTCATATTCTGTCTCAAGTCGACTATTAAATCCATAAGGCTCCTAACGAGGTCTGTTTGGTCCACCCAGCGCTTCTCGGGTTCCACCCGTATTCCAAGCACGTCCAGGAGCCTTCCCAAGGTCTCCATAACTTCCTTTTTGGCTGAGTTTTCTACTTGGACATTTCTCTCTAAGTAACCGTTTATGCCTTTGGCGATGTTGAAGATGAAGGAGATTGCTAGCGGAGTGTTGAAATCGTCGTCCATGGCTTCCTCAAAACCCCTTTTAGCCTTTGCTACGTCGGAAAGTAGCCTATCCTCTTCTGGTTTCCTTTCTTCCCTGTCCCTAAGCGTTTCAAGCTTTTCTAAAGCACTGACTAACCTCTCTAGATTCGTCTCAGCAGTGGTTAGATTTTCTTTGTTGAAATCGATGGGGCTTCGGTAGTGGGCAGAGATCAGGAAGAACCGGAGCACTTGAGGGCTGCACATTGCTAGGGCATCTCGAACTGTTACGAAGTTTCCAAGCGACTTCGACATCTTGTTCCCTTCCACTGTAAGCCATTCATTGTGAAGCCAATACCTCGCGAATTTTTCCGCGGTCGCAGCCTCAGCCTGAGCAATCTCATTCTCGTGATGGGGAAATATTAGATCCTTTCCGCCCATATGAATGTCGAAGGTTCCGCTCAGATACTTGATGGCCATGGTTGAGCATTCGATGTGCCAGCCTGGTCTTCCCTTGCCCCACGGACTATGCCAGGCGGGCTCACCTCTTCGTTGTTTCTTCCATAATGCGAAGTCAGCAGGGTTTCTCTTCCTTGGGTTAACCTCTATCCTGTTACCCATTTTTAGAGCTTCGGCTTTATTGCCTGAGAGTTTACCATACTCATCAAACTTCATAACATCGAAGTAAACATCTCCGTTCGCTTTATAGGCTGCTCCTTTTTCCATCAGTGTCTTTATGGCCTCTATGATTTCGGGGATGTGTTGTGTGGCACGAGGACTTAGGTTAGGTTTCATCACATTCAATTTGGCTATGTCTTCAAAGTACGCGTCACTGTAGACCTCCCCAAGTTGCTGGACGCTCAAGCCCGTCTCTTTGGCTCGTTTGATCATCTTGTCGTCAATGTCAGTTATGTTGCTTACAAGCCTAACCCTAAACCCTTTGTACTCAAGGTAACGGTGGACAACGTCGGCCACAATGAACGCCCGTGCGTTCCCAATGTGGATGTAGTCGTAGACGGTTGGACCGCACACATACATGCGAACTTGCTCGCCGTTCAGAGGGGAAAATTCTTCTTTTTGTCGTCCAAGCGTGTTAAAGACTGTCAAGACCATAATAGTTCCCACGCCGGAACTTGTTCAAGGAGAATAGCTAGGCATGGATATATAATATTATAGTGCTTAAGCCACCTGTAAAGACAAGGGTCACCGCAGGATCTTTGTCAATAGCTGAAGAATTTTTTCCCTGCTTTTGCTCCAAGAGGCTATAATGCAAAGTACGATGGATCCCGCCACAACGATTGCAGAGATAATCAACTCGTCGACGAAGCCGCTTAGGCTACCAAGGATGATGCCGCCTACGGCCGCCGCGAAAGAATAGAAAATAGTCTTGCCGATTAATTCGATAGCCAAGTATTTCTTAAACGGGAAGCGGACAGACCCAGCCAAAAGCGCTATTGGAGTATCGGGCAGTGGGGAAGCCGCAACCAGCAGTATAGCAAGCAAGCCATACTTTTCGATCCACTTCGAGGCGACGCTGTCTTTCTCGTTATCTTTAAAAGCCTCTCTGATGCCGAGCCCCCAATAGTACGTGCTCACTTCGCCTAAAGCCGCGCCTGTTCCGGCGAAAAACCCGAGAGAAAGTGGTGGGTAATATCTTGTTAAGTTGACGAAAGCGGGAGCAAACAGGTTTCTGCCCACGATTGTCAAGTGGCTGAACATTGCTGCGAAGAACATCCCTATGAGGCCCGCTTCCTTAAGGAGATTGCCTGCAAACAAAGTCTGATATACAATTAGGGCCGATATGATAGCGGTCACAGAAGCAGCCAATATGTTGACTATAGCTTTCCTTTCCATCCTTTTTCACTGCGATTTGTTGCTCTG
>CAYURV010000066.1:0-2458 GCA_964447115.1 uncultured Candidatus Bathyarchaeia archaeon | reverse complement strand
ATAACGAGTGGATGAAGCACACGCAGACGGAAGTGGCTGCCAGCAAGATGACAATCTTGAAGTTTCTTATCATATCAAGGATTTTTGGGTTGACATTTGTCATGAAGATGATGGAAGAGGGAGAAGAGAATGCTGAGAAAGTCTATAGCGACGTGATAACCTCTGTTCCAGAAGCCAAGCAAATTCTTCAGGAAGAGTTTGAGCACGAGAGACTCCTAGTAGGCATGATAGATGAGGAAAGGATCGGCTACATCAGTTCCGTGGTTATTGGGTTGAACGACGCCTTGGTTGAGCTAGCAGGAGCCTTGGCTGGGCTAACATTTACCTTTCAGAATTCTAGGCTGACAGGCGTCGCAGGCTTGATAACAGGCATAGCCGCAGCATTGTCCATGTCGGCGTCAGAGTATTTGTCGCAGAAATCTGAGAAAAGCAGTAAAAGCCCGATTAAGGCCTCCTTCTATACAGGGTTTACATATATTTTTACCGTTCTGCTTCTGGTGGTCCCATATTTCCTCTTGACTGACTATTATATGTCCCTCGGGGCAACCTTGTCAGTCGCGGTTCTTGTGGTGATTTTCTTTTCTTTCTTCGTGTCCGTGGTTAAGGAATTATCATTTAGACGGCTGTTCTTCGAGATGTTGTTCATAGGTTTAGGCGTTGCTGCGGTCTCATTCATAATAGGATGGTTTGCCCGCAGTTTCCTCGGCGCGGAAATCTAACTAGCAACAGGTGCCTTAATCTTTAATATGTCTTGGTCCCAATGATTCAAGCATGTATGGGACCTACGTGAACACAATCGCCGTCGTACTCGGAAGCCTTGTCGGAGTAGCCCTCCACAGAGAGTTTCCGGACAGGATCAAGAGGATCATCTTCCAAGGAATAGGGTTGGTAACATTGTTCATCGGCCTACAAATGGCCTTGAAGACTGCCAATATGGTCGTTCTTTTCTTCAGTATCTTAATTGGTGCAGTTATTGGAGAGATGGCTGATGTTGAGAAACATTTGAACAGCTTCGGAGACTTTCTTAAGGCCAGATCTGGATCCAAGGATGAGAGGTTCATAGAGGGGCTTGTCACGGCTTTCTTGATCTTCTGTGTAGGCTCGATGACCATTGTTGGGGCAATAGAGGACGGGTTAAACGGCAACCCATCCATTTTAATTGCGAAGTCGATTCTCGACGGGTTTGTCTCGATTTCCCTTGGAGCAGTGTTTGGGTTAGGTGTCCTCTTTTCCGCCGTCCCCCTCTTTATTTTTCAGGGAGCAATAACCCTTCTAGCTGCGTATTCAAGGGCATTCTTTACTGGGATTCTTGTGAACGAACTCAGCGCAGTAGGTGGAATACTGCTGTTAGGTCTAGGAATAAAGATGCTTGAATTGAAAGAGATCAAAGTGGCGAATCTGCTACCTTCACTTGTAGTTGTCCCAGTCTTGGTGCATCTGCTACCGTAGACCTTTGAAAGACCATATTGTTAGGGGGATATGGATGGCGCTTGTATACTTGAAAGACGCTAAACAATTGTTGGCTTCAATAGAACAGTTGAAACAGACTGAAGTAAAAGACACGATTGACAAACGTATAGGAGAGTTTGAGGAGAATGGCAGGAAACCGAGTATGGAAATCTTCAAGGAGCTCTGCTTCTGCATATTATGCGCGAATTTCACTGCGGAGCGAAGTATGAAGATTCAGACAGCGATCGGAGATGGATTCTCGAATCTTCCGGAACAACAGCTAGCGCAAAGATTGAGATGTCTTGGACACCGTTTCCCAAATACCAGAGCCAGATATATTGTAGAAGCAAGGAGATACGAGAACTCGCTTAAAGACATCATAGTCTCCTTCAATGATGCGAACAGTCTAAGAGAATGGCTGATTGACAACGTTAAAGGAATCGGACGAAAAGAGGCAAGCCACTTTCTCAGAAACATAGGGTACAAAGACTTCGCTATACTGGATTTTCACGTACTCAACATACTTAACAAGTACGGGTTGCCTCAGAGACCGAAGACCATGACGAAGAAAAGATACCTTGAGATCGAAGAGCTCTTGAGAAAGACTGCTCGAAAGGCCAATCTAACTCTGGCAGAGCTGGATTTGTATTTGTGGTATATGGAAACTGGAAGGGTGTTGAAATAGCTTATGAGGGAATGTTTATCTCATATCGCCAAGTAATAACCGTAGGCTAATGAAAAAGAAGGTGGTAGTATGAAGTTTCATTTTGGAGAAGTTCCCTTTCGTACGCGGAGACGAACGGAGATTTTAGACATTACTGAAAATGTGCGAAGAGTGGTCGAAGAAAGTGGAGTCAAGAACGGTCTGGTCAACGTCTGGGTTCCTCACGCCACTGCCGCACTAGCAGTGAATGAACATGATACTGATCTTTGGGAGGATATCTTGGCAAGTTTTGAGAAGCTAGTTCCCCTAAAGGCTGACTATCGCCACAATGCCAAGTACGGATGG
>CAYURV010000065.1:0-5607 GCA_964447115.1 uncultured Candidatus Bathyarchaeia archaeon | reverse complement strand
GAGGCGGCAGCCGCGAGTTGCGTAGGGAATGCGCTGAGCAGCTCTTAGAAATGGGTTTCGATGGTTTCGCCTACGGCGGTTACCCGCTTGACAATAAGGGAAGACTGCTAGTGGATATAGTTAAGTTTACGAGGGAGATTGTTCCGGCGGAGTTTCCGATGATAGCACTTGGGATTGGGGAACCCAGCAACGTCGTCAAGTGCGCAAGGATGGGCTATGAACTTTTTGACAGTTCTTTGCCGACGAGAGATGCGAGGCAAGGGAGGCTGTACGTATTCGGGTCTGGTTTCATGCAACTTTCTGAGACGCCAGAGGAAGTGTGCTCTTACCTTTACATTCAAGACAAGAAGCACGTCAGAGGCAAAGGCCCAATCTCTTCACACTGCGACTGCCTGACATGCACCAACTACTCGTTGGCTTACCTGCACCATCTGTTCAAGATGAGGGACGCTCTTTACTTCCGTTTGGCCACGATCCATAATCTTCGGTTCATGACGCTCATATTGGAAAGGCTGAAAGGTGAACTTCAATAATGGATGACCCTCGCCTTGAGAGTCTCGTGAAAGCCGTCTTGAAAAGCCCAAAATATAGAAACATCTGCGTTGATCTGGTTAGAAACGTCGGCAGCCGTGAGCTCATAAAAGGACGAAACCTGAAAGAGGCTACTAAAGCCACTAAGAACAAGTTGCACCAAATCGGGGGAGTCTATTTTCTAGGCAGGCCAACTTATGCAGCTTGGTTGAAAAAACTTGAAGACGCGAAAAATATTGGAGATGAAGCTGTTTTTCGAGGGGTCTGCGCCGAGGTAATGGGCTACCACTACTCGACAAGGGAGCGTTTGAAGGTTCTGAACAAGTTCTATGTTAGCATCTTCTCGCTCTTACCATCCGTCCATTCGATTCTGGATGTTGCCTGTGGATTCAACCCTTTGTCAATTCCTTGGATGCCCTTGTCCGGCAAAGTGAAGTACTATGCTTATGACGTCTACGATGACTTGGTTGGCTTTCTGAACAGTTATATGAGCTTCGTCAACGTTGAGGGCTACGCCGAGGCTAGGGACGTTCTGCATAATCCTCCTGAGGTCAAGGTTGACTTGGCACTTTTCCTTAACACGATACCATGCCTTGAACAGATTGAAAAGTCAGCCGGCTTGAAGGTTCTGGAAGGAACCAACGCGGATTTCTTGGCAGTCTCTTTTCCGGTCAGGAGCCTCAGTGGCAAAGAGAAAGGTATGAAAGAGTTCTATGAAGCCCGATTCAGCAAGTTAACAAGTGAAAGGAAATGGCCCATCAACCAGTTAGTATTCGAAGACGAACTGGTCTTTCTAGTGCGGAAAACATGACCCCGCTCATGGGATGCGGAGGTCGACGTAGATTACGCCGCGTTTCGCCCTTTCCTCTTGCATTTTGACCCATGTCTAATCTCCACTCTGGGCTGAAAATAAAAACCAATATAAGAAAGAGGGACGGTCTTCAGTCGGTGACATTCTATGGAGAACCTGTTGAGCGAACTGAGGTTCGATCCGCTGGACTATGTTGCACACCTCGAGTCTCCTATTGGCGTCTATCTCTTGAAAAAAGTCTTCGACAAGGAGCCAAAAGAGGCCTTGAGAAAGAAGCTGTACGAGAAAACTATTGCCGATCAGTCTGCTGATGGGAGTTGGCATCAACTTTTTGTTCAAACCGCCAACAGCCTTTGGGACCTGTGTCTTCTTGGTTTTGGCGCAGAGGACCCTAGCGTTAAGAAGGGGCTAGATTGGTTGAGGTCGATACAGAAGTATGAGTATCATGGTTTTCCAGGGTTCTTCTATTCAGGCAACAGGAAAGACCCGAGTCTGATGCGTTCCATTCTTTATGGAGAGTTTGGGCCTGGCTGTTCCAATTTCTATCAGACAACGTATGCGGTTCACCTCTTCCACCTATTTGGCTTCGACTATGATCCGCAGGTAAAAACAACAATAGACTCGTACCTTAAGATCTGGGGAGACAAAGGCAAATACTGCGGCATATGGTGCACCCTGAACGTATTTCGCATACTGTTGGAGCATCCGCTGAGCAGAGAATCCAAGCAGGTCGAGATCGGTCTAAAAGTCCTAGCCGAGAAACAGACCAAGATAGGAGGATGGAAGGAGGGACACCAGCAGTATCCTTTCTATCACACGTTCCAAGCCTTGTCCAGATCAAAACATCCCTTAGCAAAGCAGCAGCTCGAGAAGGCTTTCCCATCGATAATTAAAAGACAAAACAAAGACGGAAGCTGGGGTGAAAAAGCACAGGAAACCAAAACATATCTACTGTTGGATGCGCTGAAGAATATATATATCATTCATGAATCATTTGCCTAAATGAGGGCTTTGTATGGGAGAGAATAAAGAGCAAAAATCTCAGATTAACCCGGTTCTGGATGGGATAGACTGGAGTATAAGCCACTTCGCTGGAGCGAAAGCAAGGAATGCAGTCTTTGAAGGCAAGACGTTGGAGGAGCTTTCTACCTATAGCGAGAAGGATCTAGCCATATGGATTAAGGGAGCAATGGAAAGGCTGGACGCATTAGTTGATAGAGGAACAAGGATAGGGCTCATGGAATACTGCGGAGGCATGTGCGCTGATGTGCACAGAAGGGACATACAAGAAGCAAAAGAAAGACGCATGAAGTATAGGAACCTTGATGAGTTTCTAGAGGCTGAACATTTCGCCAGAGAAGGAGACATAGTATACCAGTCCTACAATCCGCGCGCCAGTGGAGTGAGATGTTTTTGCCTAGGAAAAAACCTTCCAGCCGAAGACAAGATGTCGCCCACCTACTGTCAATGCTCAAAAGGATTCGTCAAGCAATGGTGGAAGGAAATCCTTGGGAGACCTGTGAGGGTAGAACTCGTCCATTCAGCTATATCGGGAGCACAGGATTGTAAATTCGCGATCTACCTGAATGAAAAGGTGCCAGAATACCCGTTTAAGTGTAAAGTGTGCGGTACATGCTTTAAGACTAGCAAAGAACTAAAGGAGCACATAGCGTTTTCCTAGGGGCATGATGATGAATCTGTTCTTTTAAACAAATTTACAAGACACGGAACCCTTTTAGGAAATATGACCTTGGATTTCTAGGCGTGATTTCTGCCTCAGATAGATTACAGTTACTTCCGCTTCTCTCAGTCTCTTCCTAAGCTTTGTGTCGTTGGTGGCAACAGGACATCTCCATTCCTTGGCGGTTCTAATGATGACATCGTCGTAGCTCTCATCTGGCGCCAACTCAGCCTCAACGATCCTGCATTTCTTCGCCATGTCTAGGGCTGCAGCAGCTTGCCTCTGCATCTTGATAGACCGTCTTTTCGCGAGGTTTTCGAGCTCTTTCAAGGTTGTTGAAAGGATAATAGGCTCGGACTTTCCAAGAAGGATTTCAAGCTGCTCAAAAATGTCTATGCGAAACTGAAAAGGGATGAAGAGAAAGTTCGAATCCAAGATCACTTTAACCATCTGGCCAACCACACTGATGACTGAGGGCCTCATGAAACTCCTTTGGCAAGGTTTACAGCTAGTTTTACGGCTTCTTCTAGGCTTTTCGGGTTGGCTATGCCTTTGCCAGCTATGTCGTAGGCGGTTCCATGGTCGACCGAAGTCCTGATGAAAGGAAGGCCAAGTGTCACAGAGACAGTCCCATAGAAATCAACGGTTTTGGCCGCGATGTGGCCTTGGTCATGGTAAAGCGAAAGCACCGCATCGTAACGGCCTTTCAAAGCTTTAAGGAAGACAGTGTCGGCAGGAACAGGGCCAACTACGCGGATGCCTCTGACGTTGAGCTCCTCAATTGCCGGTATGATCTCCTTGGATTCCTCGTCGCCGACCAAGCCCTCATCACTAGCATGGGGGTTCAAAGCCGCAACTGCGATCAGAGGTTCCCTTAAGCCTATACGCCTAAGCTCCTCAGCAATTCTGACCACAGTCTCCACAATTAAGCCCCTCCTCACGACCCGGATAGCCTCAGCCAAAGGCAGATGTCTAGTCAGAAAGAAGATCCTAGCCCCCTGAACATAAAACATTGTCAAAGGGTTCTCGACCCCGCAGAGCGCAGCCAACATCTCAGTGTGCCCAATAAAACGGCTCCCAGCCAACTGAATCGCCTGCTTGTTGATAGGGCCTGTCGTCACGGCGGCAATGTCGCCACTCAAAGCGTACTCGACAGCCTTATGGATATACTCGATTGAGGCCTTACCAGCCTGCAAAGAAACCTTACCAACCTCCAACGTGCCCATGTTGACGTTCTTGAGGTCCACAACCTCGATCAATCCTGCTTCGCCCGCTGCTTCCTTAGGCGAGCCAACAGCTTTCAGGGATGCCTTGATGTTCAAATCCTCAGCAGTTTTCCTAAGGAGCCCCAGATCCCCTATTAGAACAGGCTTACAGACACTACAAACCTCAGGGTTCGAAAGAGCTTTAAGGGATATTTCGGGACCGATGCCAGCCGGGTCTCCCATCGTCACGCCGATGACCGGTCGATCCATCGCTTTCATCCCTTTGCCCTCATTGAGAAGACTAATCATACAGACCTAAAAAGCGGACGCCATCCTTTATGAGACCTTAACCGTACCCTTCAGCGACGGCCTTGTGCAGCATGCCTCGCAATGAACACCGTCAGCTAGAAATGCGTCCCCCATAGCTTCAGCCACGTTAGTAGCGGAGACCTTTGTATTGTCTACGATGGCGATGACGGACGGACCTGCTCCACTAATGGCCACACCCGAAGCCCCTGCGTCGAAAGCCGCCTTCTTGACCCCCTCGTAATTCGGAATAAGCCTCATCCTAGCCGGTTCGACTATCACATCAGTCATCCCACGCCCGATCATGGCAACATCGCCTGAATGGAACCCGGCAACTATCGAAGCAGCATTTCTCACGTTGAAGATTGCGTTCTCGAAAGGCACAGATTTCGGCAGGATCGCCCTGGCCATAGCAGTCTTACTCTTCGGGGTCTCTATCAAGGGCATAGCCAAAACCACTTCTAGGTTAATAGGCGGATCTAAACGGACCGCAAAAATCGACTCACCAAAAGTCTGAACCATCGTGAACCCTCCAAGGACAGAAGCAGCCACATTGTCAGCATGACCAGCCCCTGCGGCCGCCACCTCACCCATGGCAGCTACCTTCACCAATTTATTCTGCGACAGACCGAGACCCAAGAGATGGTTCAAGCCCACTGCGCATGCAGCCGCTGAAGCCCCGCTGCTTCCGAGACCCATGCTCAGAGGTATCCCCTTTTCAAGTCTTATTCTGACTCCTATGTCGCGGTCAGCGAGGAGGTTTTTGGCAACAAGGCCAGCCGTATTCTTGTCTAAGCCTGTGGGAATCTTGTCGGCGTGTAGACCGAAAACTTCAACCTTTATCCCGCTGTCTGTTAACTCAGCCGTTAAAGTGTCGTGGAATGCTTCAAGAGCCAAGCCGAACGTATCGAAGCCCGAACCGAGGTTGGCTGAGCTGCAGGGAGAAACGATCTTGATTCGTTCCATTTCCAACTTGTCATCTCAACGCGTTTATCACTCGAAGGTAGACTACATCTAACGACTTTTCATACTTCAGGAGCTTCTCTCCCAATCCATTCTCGTTTCTTCTTCAA
>CAYURV010000064.1:0-5719 GCA_964447115.1 uncultured Candidatus Bathyarchaeia archaeon | reverse complement strand
GGAGTGACTTGTCTTTTGCCTTCGGTTTATACCATCTGACCCTTAGGTCTCGAAGCGAGCCTATGAGCGCGCTCTCCAATGCTCTCTGCTTAGTGCATATCCAATGCGGTGTACCTGGAACCTCGTTCCCTCTGCACTCTTCATGAGGACAGCGGACGGACTGGTAGCCCAGATTGTGAACTTTGATTATCGAAGGGTATAGGCTCTGGAAGTCCATCACAGTGATGTTAAAGTATACGCCTGGAATAGGCTGAACGACGATGGCACCCATGTACTTCTTTCCCTTGATAATGGCTTTCGTGGCCGTCGTGCCCTTCATCTCAATTGTGTCTTCAGGGTTTGGGATCAGCATCCCCTTCCTTCGGTGTTCATACTGCAAGAAGCTTCTGATCCACCTTGATACGCCTTGGCGGCTCACATCTTCCATTGGCATGCGGCTTATCCGTGTCAAAACTAGAATAAGCTTCATGACGAGGTCGTCGTTGTAGGTAGTGAGCTCCAAGGTTATCTCAGAGTCATTGAGACAGTACTCCGCTAGTTCTTTGTACGAGAGCTCAGAGATGGGCATCGGGATCTCAATCTTACTCTTGCCCAGAACCGCTTTACATATCTCGTCCAGGGTCACGTTACGGTATTTCTGCCCGAAGGCGTAAATTTGGATCGACCGGTTGAAGAAGAACCTGTATAGGTCTATGTGGATTCCACGTCTTAGGAGATAGACTTTACGCCCCGGCTCGATGGGCACCTCATCCCTCTTGAAACCTAACTTCTGCGACCTATGATAAAGATACTTGAGGTCGAAGTCATCTCCGTTGAAAGTTATGACGAATGGATAGTCATCCAAAGCCTTGAAGACGGCGGAACAGAAATCCTTTTCAGAAGTATAGAACTCAACCATCACATCTGGTGACAGGCTTAGGCTTCCTTCCTCAATCAGCTTCTCCTCTCTTTTGAATAGGAGAACCCTTTTCCTTCCGTCAGAACCTGCCAGCGACGCGCATATGATAGGGTAAGCTGCTTCTTCAGCATCTGGAACACGAGTCGCCACGGGTGAAAAAACTTCAATGTCAAGGGCAACCCGCTTCATATCAGGCGCTGGATACTCGAGAAGTCTGGTCCAAGTTTCGAGATAAGACAAAAGGTCTTCCCGTTCATCTTTAAAACTGGTCTTAAGAATCCTCTTGACTGCCTCTTCAGCTTCATTATAGACGACCGGTACTAGTTCACCATCATCAATCCTATAGGGCATGCCGGGCGAAAGGTTGCGGTCAAATATGTAGCACTGGTAATACTTGATATTTGCCTCCCAAACCTTCGGCTCAATCTCCGAAGCAAACATCTTAGCATAGTCTTCTGGAATTATGTCTCTTATACATCCAGTTGGACGCCCACCTATCGCCAAAGGGTCCTTCGCCACAATCTTTGCCACATTAATCTTACGATCCTGAAGCGCGTCGTACTTCTCCACCATCTCTATACGGTCGAAGCCAGGATGACTAACAACTCGCTCCATTCTAGAAAGTTCTTCCGGCTGAATGTTTGTGAAGCAGTAGGGTTTGTGCCCACTTGTGTCATACCAGAGATAAATACAATGGGAAGATGGCTCGTAGAGCTTGATGCAAGCTGACCGTCTGTCTCCATCATAGGTGGCCGATACGAAGAAAGACGGAGGCAGATTTCGAGGAACCATCTCCTCTTCAACCGCCCGTTCATCCTTACTCGTGGGCTTGGAAGGCATTGACAGAGGTTGCGAAGGAACTCCTGAGAGACTCTGTTCCTCATCCTGAGCGGACCTTATACGAGGCTCTGTCAAATATTGATCTAAACGCGCCAGCGCCATTTCTGCCAAATCCAACTTTTAATAGAGCATAATGAGATTTAAGACTTCCAGTTGAGCCAGATAAATTAGGCCAATATTTCTTACCAGATACCTACCCCAAACAGTCTCATGATATACCTCACACTTCCTACTGTAAAATGCATCGTTATTGAATACAGCCTCACTTTTGTCTACACATGTTTTATGCCGAATAGTTTTTCTCAATCGCTATCTTCACCGTCAGAAGGCTTAAGAGTCGGGTAAGAGAAGGAATAAAAGATTGTTATGCCATTCGGAAGACTTAAAAATGCCATCGATTCTTGCTGGGCTAAAAGCAAATCCTTCAGGTTTCTGGTGATCGCCGCCTGTTTTTTGCTTTGCTCATTCATAGGCTTTCTTATTTGGTACATTTTTCATGATTATATATTCGCATCGCTTATCATGCTCTCAGCATTGGTCGCAGCTGCTTCCAAGAAGGGGTATGGCAAACGAAGATAGCATTTGGCTCTATAGGTTCTTGTCTCTTAATAACTACTGAAAAGATCAATTGGCATAATTCTTTCAAACGTTGAGAAGTCCATAGTCTGAGTTGCCTTTTGCCCAGATAAACTCTTTCAATCACAAACCTTAATAGAGGGATTTATGAGACTGTGGCGACATTTCGTCATCATTGCTACGGCTCGTGAATAATATGCCTGAGTTGCCAGAGATAGCGGTCATCGCTAGACAGATGAAAAAGGAGATAGTAGGAAAAAGCATCACAGACATCGAGATCAGGCAACCAAAAAACCTTAACATCCCTGAGTCAGAATTTGTTAATACAGTAAAAGGAAAAATCATCAGTGATGTCTCGGGCAAGGGGAAATGGATATTCATCAAATTAGATTCCGCCTACTACATGCTTATAAACCTGGGGATGGGAGGAGACTTGCTCTATTGCACTTCTGACCACAAACTGCCAGAAAAGCGTCAATTCAAACTATCTTTCTCTGATGGGACTGGCTTCACCATATTCTTTTCGTGGTTCGGCTACATTCATCTTGTCCCAAAGTCAGGTCTACATGAACACCGGATGACAGCAACGCTCGGGATCTCGCCAACTGAAGAAGGCTTCTCGTTAGAATTCTTCAAAAAGCTTCTGGATAAAAAGAAAACAGGGGTGAAGAGCTTCTTGTTGGATCAGAAAAATGTGGCGGGTATAGGAAACGTCTACATTCAAGACATCCTGTTCGAGGCCAGGCTTCATCCAAACCGCAAAATCTCAACACTGTCAGATAAAGAGACAGAAAACTTGTACAATGCTATTCGGAACATATTAGGCCGCAGCATCCGGATGGGTGGATTAGCTTACGAAAAAGACCTCTACGGTCATAATGGTGGCTTTACCGGAGACGAGTTCCTTGTCGGCTACAAAGAGGGAAAGCCTTGCCCCGTATGCGACGCGAGAATAGAGAAGATAAGGACAGGAGGCACATCATCCTACATCTGCCCCAAATGCCAAACACTCTAGCGACACGAAACAACGAAAACTTTCTGCAGTTGACCGAATGGTTGACCAGATAGTTTTTAAGATTGAAAGCTGAATGAGAGAATCGCCCAGATTAACCCCAAAGGAAAGGTTATGATTTGAACTTCGCCGGAAACGTCCAGCAAGGTTGGGACTGGATCAATCAGCTCGACGATTGGTTTAAAGGAGTTGCGTTGCAGTATGGTTACTTGGGCATCTTCTTCATCAGCTTCCTCGGTGCATCCTCCATAGTAATCCCCATACCTTACACTGTCATCATCTTCACCCTGGGGTCCTTGCGCATGTTTGATCCATCTCTTATTGCCATCTCAGGAGGTGCAGGCTCAGCTATAGGAGAGCTTTTCGGCTATTTCTTAGGCTATTACGGCAGAGCGATAGTGAGCGAGAAGCAACAGAAGAAGATGGACTATATTCTCAAGGTTTTCAGCCGCTACGGTGCCTTGACCATATTCCTATTCGCCCTGCTTCCTCTTCCTGACGACATACTTTTCATACCTTTAGGGATTATGCGGTACAGTTTCCTGAAGGCTTTTGTGCCCTGCATAGCAGGCAAGATCCTTATGTGTTTCATATTGGCTTATGGGGGACATTGGTCCATTGGGATCATCAAGACAATTCTAGGCGGAGAAGGTGCTGATCCTACCTTGACGATCATAGCCTCAACGATCCTTCTTGCTATAATTATTATTGTCATGTTTAAGGTTGATTGGGAGAAGATTTTTCCGCTAGAGAAAAAAGAAGAGATAAAGCATGAAAAGTAATAGCTAAGAAAACGCGTTTTGCACATATTAGAAACCCGTATAAGTAAATCGTCGCCATAAAGAATGGATTGCCCGTTCCCTTATGGTTGCTTTGAGATGAAGGTAATAGCCGATCTACACATACATAGTAAATATAGCCGAGCGACTAGCGAACAGATGGATATAGAGGAGATTACACGTTTCGCCCCGTTGAAGGGGTTGAACCTCGTAGGAACGGGAGATTTCACCCACCCAAGATGGCTGAGAGAGCTGATAGAGAAACTTGTGGAGGAACCTGGAACTGGCATCTATCAGCCAAAAGACACACCTGATTCTCATATAAGGTTCATGGTGACAGGCGAGGTTTCAACTATATTCACCTTTGAAGGTGATTCGAAGAAGATTCACCATGTTATCTTGACGCCCAGCCTGGAGATAGCCGAACAAATCAACAATCGGTTGTCACGACACGGCAGTCTTGAAGCTGATGGAAGGCCTATTTTGGATATGTCTGCACCTCTTCTGGTTGAAGAGGTTATGGAAGTCTCATCTGAAAACGTGGTTATTCCAGCTCATGCATGGACACCTTGGTTCAGCCTCTTCGGAGCCTTCAGCGGCTTTAACAGAATCGAAGACTGCTACCAAGACATGACAAAGCACATATTTGCCTTGGAAACCGGGTTGTCCTCCGATCCACCGATGAATTGGCGGCTGAGCAGCTTAGACAAGTATGCACTAGTGTCAGATAGTGATTCTCACTCAAGTTGGCCTTGGCGCATCGGGCGTGAAGCAAATGTCTTCGAGCTCAGCAAGTTCACCTACGGCGAGGTTGTCGACGCTATCAGAAGCAAAGACCCAGATCGGTTCAAGTTTACTATAGAGACTTATCCTGATTATGGAAAATATCATTGGACAGGCCACAGAAATTGTAAGGTCTCGTTTCCGCCCGAAGAAGCCATAAATCTTGGCAACAGGTGCCCCCGCTGCCGCCGGGAACTCACGAAGGGCGTTGAACAGCGTGTAGAAGAGCTGGCGGATCGTCCAACCGGTTTCAAGCCTGAGCGTGTTCCAGGCTACGTACATCTTCAGCCCCTTTCAGAGATAATCTCAACTTTCTTAGGCGTCACATATCCAGGGGTTCAAAAAGTTTGGAAAGTATACAATGATCTTGTCTCTCAATTTGGCGACGAGTACACCGTACTGATAGACGTTCCGCTTAAAGACATGGCTGAGGTGGTTGAACCGAAGATCGCTGAGGCTATAATCAGAGTCAGAGAAGAGAGAATAAAGCTGGTCCCTGGTTACGACGGAGTCTACGGGCAGATCGTGTTCTTCCCAGAAGAGCAGAAACAAGAAGCAAAAGAAACACGCGGGGAAGACCAGCCTAAAACCGCCGTAAGGAATACAGAGAAACCTAAGCAGAAGTCACTCGCAGACTTCGTCTAAGAACTTTGAATTCTAAGGCAAAAATCCTTTACAAAATTAATTGAAGCAACGACTTAATTTGATGAATATGGGCATCAAAGTAAGGCTCCTTAGACTATCCGACATTGTTCCGGTGGTTTCAGGCTGGAACACCTGTCTGTTATATGACAGGATTTCAGAAGAATGGTTTGAGAACATAGTTTTTGG
>CAYURV010000063.1:0-5725 GCA_964447115.1 uncultured Candidatus Bathyarchaeia archaeon | reverse complement strand
TAATCCCCACTAACAGAACACGTTTGGGCATTTCATGTTTGGTAGCTAGTCAAGCTGGCGCTAGACATGTTGAAAGAGAAAACATGATAGAGATATATTTATGAATTACAGACCGATATTGCTTTTTTTGGGGATTGAGTTGCAGTGTGTTGAAAGCCAAGTGAAGAAGACGGATGAGAAACGGAATAAAACAAAAATCGCGGAAACTACAGCCATCATTTCCATAGTCGTTGTGGCGCTGTATTTTGTCTCTCGATATGCAGGTGGCCTCCTAGGAATCGATTTAGATGATTCTTCAGCCATTTTTCTGTCTCTAATCCCTTTCATAGTATACTTGGTGGTTTCTGGAAGAATCTCAGAACTGAAAGCGGGGGGCTTTGAGGTTAAACTCAGAGAAGCTGTCGGTGAGAAAGTTCAGTATGAACAGCAGCCTGTCAAGTACGAAGAAGCTCTATATTTGCCAAAAGGAGGTTATGATGTCCTCGATAGGCTGATGGAACAAGCTTCCAAAGGTCATCCTACAACTTTGGGTCTAATAGTAAGAGAATCATACATTTATGAGTTTATGGAAAAATATCTAAAGGATCTTTCGAAAACTGAACAGGCCAAATATGTAGTTTTTAGTGACAAGAATCACATATTTCAGGGGTTCGCTCCCCTGAGTCTGCTAGCACAAACGTCCATAGACAGCATCATTAACATTGTAGGTAGGGGTGATCTTGAAAACATACCTGGGTTGAGAAGAGACTTTGTGCAAGACGCTGTATCCAACAAGGAAGCCTTAAACATAATGGAAAGCAGGAAAATCCCGGACGCCGCTGTTGTCGATGCAAGCGGGAAATTCCGTGGCTTCACAAACAAGAACATAATAATGTTGAGTATTGTCGAGAACTTGCTGACCAAGATCTAGAACGAAGAACACCAGAGGTGCGACATAACCCAATTCACGCTCTTGACCTATCATGATTACCCCTAATACCTCTAATAATCTTACCATCGATTTCGCAAACAGGAAAGACTACATTCGTCCTAGAATACCCGGTGATCAATATCGGTTGCACGTCTATTTGCTGATATGGTGGTTGCGTACGGATGGGGTGTCTGAAAATCCATCTTTCCCTTGTAGTCTTTGAAGATGGCGGCTACCATCGCCTAGATAAAGGCGAGGTTGTCAGTGATGAGTAGAAAGCTTGAATGGTGGAAACTCTTCTGGTTTGAGGCGGCTATAGCACTCGTAGCTTTCTCAGCCTTAGATGTTGCCTTATACCTCTTCAACGTCATCGACTTGTATGGGCTGGCTCATGGGATACTCTCGATCTTCTTGGCCATGTTCTGCGCCTACGCCTTGCGACACATCATAGTGAATGTTCTCTCTGACAAGACGGTCTTAAGGATAACGAAGATAGCGTATACAGTTGGTGGCGCGTGCTTTGGAACTCTGCTCGGAGGCATTCTGGGAGGTATCATCATTGGAGTCTTCAACATACCCGGACCAGCCACCACATTTGAACTGTGGTTCAGGTTCTTTTTCTTCTTCGGTGTAGCGCCAATGGCGGGTTCACTCTTCGGATACCGGGTAGGTAAAAGAAGAGGATTCCGTCCACTACATCAAGGATACATCGGGGACGCTTAATGGTCGGGAACTTCGGTAGCATAAATATATGATGGTGAGGAACAATGATCACACCGGATTCGGTTTGGGTCACTTTGTTCGTACTGTCTGTAATTGCCGCCTTGCACTCGGTGTAAACGGGTAAAGAACCTATCGGGAGCAACTTCTTGAAACAAGCTGAGAGCTAGTTAATTCATTCCGTAGATTGTACAGACTTGCTGCGTCATCTTATCCTTAAAGCAGAGGGTCGCCGTGCCATCCAAACAAAGAGGAGATAGTTCAACAACATTGAGAGCGATAGCAATACCAAAAATCAGGGAAAAACGATAGAAGAACCTAAGGCACAATCTAAGCATTTCAGTAGGTTGCTGTTCTAGTGAGCATATGTTTCCCCAGAATGCTTTTCAAGTGGTCTAACGCTTTCGTGACCCCTTCTTTCAACCGTTCTCTGAATGAACAATTTCTCGAGGAACTTGCCGGGAGTCCCCCAAGGCATTTCATAGTCCACCGCATATTCGAATTTGGTTTCCTCTCTGTGGGTTCTAGGAGAAACGGCAGATAAGCTTAGATCTTAGCAAAGAGACACGGGCGATGCCTAATCCTCACCATTTGATATATCTGAGATACGGCTTAAGAAGATCTAAGCAGACGTATCTATTCTTCTTTGAAGTGGTTTCAACAATTGAATAACTTCGAATTCTTCAGCTCGTTCTTCGAGATATTCATAATCAAGTTTGCCTTTCTGATTTATGAGAACAGTGACAATGTCCCTTTCGTCTTGGACACTTCTATCCACTCTTGCCAGCTTGTTAACAATAAAATCCTCTGGTCCAATAACCCATATGTTAAGGTCTTCTGCTAATTCTATTCTCCTTCTTCTGGATAGAAGTTCATTGTTGAATGTTACCCCATCTGGCTTAAGCCAAAGTTCAACCTCAACTAGATTCTCTCGGTCAAGCAAGTAGATGCAGGCAGCATCCATCTGAGCCTTCGCAGTCGTTTCAAAACTCCTCCTCCTCAATTCTTCTAATAAACGCTCAAGGCTCTCCATCTTCGTGACTGCAATCGCTATGTCAATATCTTGTGTTGCTCTGATCTGACCGTAAGCTGGTAACGCAAAACCGCCAATGAACATATACTCTAATCTTTCTTTTGAAAATGTGGCAACAAGTTTTTTTGCGCTATCGACGAATGAGCGCGTTGCGGATGCTGAAGGCAAAATTCGTCACTTCCAAGAATCTTTTGTAAGGTGAAACATCATTTTCTTCCAGAAGCTTCTTTAATATGACTTGACGCTTGCATTGCTTAATGTCATTGTCGTTAATCTGGATCAAGCTTCGTTTACATTTCTGGAAATCCATGAGCAATTGTTCACCTAGAGCAGTTATCATAGGTACTTTTTTAGGTCTACCTCTTGCTTTACAGTTGTCTTTTTCCAGATAGCTTATCAAACCTTCTTGTTCCATCAAGTTTAGAAGAGCGATTGTGTCTTCATTTCGAGATCTAGATAACTTTGTCAATGCTCTAATACCTTGTTCTGAACCGCTAATCATCTGTAGCAGATTCGCTCGCTCTTCGATCAAATTTGTTTCCCATGGGAAACAAAACACTCCAACCATATAAAGATTGTGAAAAACCTCTTCACAAACCTACAATTGCCCTACAATCGCTTGCTAATCACTAATATTTGCCTAAGACTTCAAAAATTCTAATTTGATTGTTCAACCCTGTTCATTTTCCGAATTGAAGTCAAACTGATGAGGAAAGAACACAAATCATGAACAAATCTGTCATGGTTCTGATAACCGCGCTGATCGGAAAGTGTTGCTTGTTTTCTTGAGGCCCTAGTACCCCCCGTTGAACCTTGCACTTTTGATTGGATTGGTCTCAAAACATCTTTACCGGGCGCATGTACAGTTCTAAGCCTAGCCGTCGTTAGCGGTCCTCTAGGGGATCTTGATGCTCATTCTCCATCTTTCTTTGTGGGCAAAGTAGTAATCCCATTCCTTCACCAACTGAATAAATCTGGCCACAGAATGAACTGTGAAGTGGAAATGCAAGTTGTCCACATGTTCATGTATCTCCAACCCTTTCTTCTCATCCTCTTCTAGCCTATCAAGAAAGTCTTGGCCGAGAACATTCTCTACTGGGATTTCAGCTCCAAAGCCTGACAGACCCTCCTTGGCAACTAGAGGCCTTACTGTCCATCTGTCTTCTCCAATGATTAGCACCATGAAAACTTTGCAGCTGAAAAACGTCCTTTCCCATAGTCCTGAACCATGATACAGCCACTCTTTATCTACGCTATGCACAGACTCTATGAAAGAGTTAATTTCGTCTTTATCTATCTCTTCGCTTATTTTCAATGTGACCGGAATGAAGATGTCTGGATGCATGGCCTTTAGCAACAGAAGCTTTGACAGCTGATTCTTTCTAGAGATGTAAACGTAGAACAGAGCTTTTCTACCCCCTTTCTCTTCCCTTGTCATGATTGAACTGTAATCTCTCTTGTCAAAATTAACAAAGAATGGGGGAATCTCCAAGACAACTTGCGTCCGTCCTAATCTGAAATCTATTTTTCCTATTTGTCCCGGTGCCTCTCGAAGGGCTTTAGGGGTCTTCGGTGAAGCCGGACACATAGTCTTTCCAGCACTTTCCTCAGATCTACAACTTCGGCTTCGATTGGCCGCTCGAACTCAGCGCTTTCCAGCTCCGTCCTCGCTGTACGAATTCTAAGTCTTGAATCCCAAGCAGCAACCTTTCACGAAGGTCTGAAGCTGCCTGTTCACTACTAACGATTACAGCAATATATAGTGTTACTGTTTCGACATTGAAAGACCTGACGACTTCACAAAAGTGAATATGAAAGATTGCTGAGTACATTCGGGCCTCTTGCATCTCGACGTTTGCAGTGTTCATCATGCTCTTTCTCGTGGCTTACTGGCGTACGATTGCCAAGCTGTTGTGTTTGGTATGCCACTACGTCGAATGCTAATTGTGGAGCCTTCACAAAAATCCTAACCAGATGTCTGTGCACCCCACCGAACTTTCTCGAAACCATTGCTAGGCAGCCTCTTGACTTCTGATAACGCCCATTAACCGAAGAACGACGTTAGATCATGTTCTCTATCTTGAATGCGTAAGTATCTTTCCTTCTGAATGCTTTTATAGCCCTTGCATGCACTGCTCATCGTGTGAGACGATGAAGAAAGAAATCGCTTTGTTGATATGCCTTGTACTTGCAGTAGGTATCTTTGCCCCTGTTACTTCAATAGTTTCAGCAAACAAGCCTGACGGCACTCCACCGACGCTTGAGAAGCGGGTTTTCATCCACTACAGGCGAGGATACGGGAAGCCTCCTTGGGCTGGCGGAGGGAAGCCTGGAGAAGACTCTGGTCAATATAAGCTTCTAGGGAAAGGGGTCGAGTGGAAGAACACGCCGATAACCTATGTGGTAGATCCAGACTTTTCAAATCTTGAAAGATCCTTTGTATTCTCTGCCACTGTTGCTGCCGCTGAAGAATGGGATGTACACACAAGTGCGGAGTTGTTTGGTTCGGCTGCAATCGTTTACGATGCAAGTTGGGATTACGACGCTCCCGACGGAAGGAATGAGCTTCTCTGGGGAGACTATCCGGAAGAAGGAGTGATCGCTGTAACCATCATATGGGGATACTTCAGTGGTCCTCCTCAGATACGAGAAATCATAGAGTTCGACATAATGTTCGACACAGACTTTGCTTGGGGAGATGCGGGTCAGACAAGTGAGACAGATCTGGGGAACACGAATGTTATGGATCTTCAGAACATTGCAGCACACGAGTTCGGCCACGGAGCAGGACTGGCTGACCTGTACGACTCCAGCTCTTCAGAAGAAACCATGTACGGCTACTCAGCATACGGAGAAACCAAGAAGAGAACCCTGTACATTGGCGATACTGCAGGAATCCAAGAACTCTACGGATAGAGACACTCCCTTCTTCTCTTTGCCAACAGAAATGAGGACGCGCTAAGATGGGGTCTAGCTGGGGTCATGCATGCTTCTACTCTAGCTTTCCTTCCCCACAAAGACATCTCTGCGTTCATGCCACAACAAAGGTTTCGCAGCAAGCT
>CAYURV010000062.1:0-5786 GCA_964447115.1 uncultured Candidatus Bathyarchaeia archaeon | reverse complement strand
GGGTGAGACATGATGTCGCTGACCTTGACGATCGAAGGCTCCATGGAAAGCTCCACTACTCTTCGCAATATGTCTCTCTCGGTCACTATGCCGACGGGCTTACGTCCGTCTACAACCAAGATAGATCCAATGTTGAACTTGTTCATCTTCTGGACTGCGTCTAGAACACTTGAGTTAGGCTTCACTGTCCTGAGCGTCTTAGTCATGATGTCTCTAACCAGAAGCGCTCCAGCCATTCCTATCACCCGACATATGTAAAAGGGCAGAGATGTTCTTAACAGTTTCCTATCTGCGTGAGAAAAGAATCCGTAGATGTCATCTGCTGCCTGGATATTCAATCTTCATCTCAATGAACACGAAAAAATCAGATTTTGGCGTATTCTCTGGTAAGATGAGGGCCGTTAATTCGGTTTGGCATGAACTATTCAGGACGATTTTTATGTATAAGGGTCTATGTCCAATCGTATATGACGCCGAGGTACGTCGTTTTAAGGGTTCCTTTTATGCCTCCGGCCAGTCCTTCATAGACTTCTTGGCATTTCTCAGGAGGTACAATGTGAGTCAACAGAGGCTCCGTGACGAGGGCTCCTGACTTGAGGTAAGAGAAGATTTGCTTTATGTTTCCCATTTTTGTGAATCGGCTTGGGTAGTAGAGCGGCCTTTCGGGAACCGACCAAAGCCATTCCAACCCGCCTTTGATTGTGACATGCCGGAGGTGAACGTCAGAAAGCATCGGGGTCACGTCCATTATTGCCTCTCCTCTTGGGCTGCCGAGCAGTATGACCTCACCGAGAGAACGGGCTAGATGAACGGCTTGGGCAATAACTGGAGAGTAACCTATGGCTTCAACCACGATTTGGGCTCCTTTGCCTTCCGTCCAGTCCATCACAGCTTTTTTTAGGTCGTCCCAGTTCCGAGAATTCACAACCTTTTTGACGCCGCACTGCCTTGCGCGTTCAAGACGGAACTCCACTAAGTCAGCAGCCATAACGTCCGCTCCAGCCAACTGAAACAATTGAGCGGCGAAGTTCCCAACCATACCGAGTCCTATGACCAGAACAGTGTCGCCGAGTCCAAGGTCTGCCTTACGGATTGCGCTCATGGCCACATCTGCCATGCGGGTGAAGACTGCCTTTAAAGGGTCTAACTGTTCAGGAACCTTAACCATGAAAAGCGAATACCGTGCAGGATTGTACCTTGTGTCTATCTTGCAGTGGGAACAGTGTTTTTCGGTGCTGAACACAAGGTCGCCAATCTTGAAATCCTTAACCCTTTCTCCGAACGCTAACACTTTTCCTACGTTTCCGTAGCCTGGGTTTCTCATCCACGAGTTTTTGTCCACATTTTCCAAGTCAGGATTTGCGAAGTTAGCTCCTTCAGTCCCGGCACTCACGATGGAATACAAAGTTTTGACAAGCAGTTCATAGTCGCCCGGAGATTCATCCAGTTCAAACTCCACTATTTCTGCCTTTCCGGTTCTTGTGAAAAATATCTTCTTTGCCATCAAATTAAACCGCCGTAAACGAGACCGTGTAATGTTACATAAAAACCTTCCTTAGTATAAGACTGCATAAAACCTAAAATAGCACATTTCTTCATTAATGACAGAAATAGCGACTAGTTCGACGGGCCGGTAGTTCAGTTTGGCATGAACGCCTGACTTGCACTCAGGAGGTCGGGGGTTCAAATCCCCCCCGGTCCACCAGTACTTAGACTTGCACTCCACCAGAAGAAGTCTTCTTGAAGCATTGCCGCCGAAGGAAAGAAAGAGGATCCTTGCTGTTCTCATAGGGCATCGTCATCAGCTTAGGGTAAAGACTATATGTGTCTAGGGTCACGCTTTGGGGCCTCTGGTGAAGAGAGCGAACTCCCAATCAGATCGTCCCTCCGCCTCATTATAGGAGAGGATTGGGGTATCGATTTTAGGAGTTTTTTAGCTCCAAAAATGATAGAGGAAGAACTATGGCAGAGCAAGAAGAGAAAGACGGGTTTAAATCACCTAGTTCATTATAATCTTTATGATGAGCAGTTCTCTAATGGAGATTCAAGATATGCCTTTTTCTGATACTCTTTTCAAAATACTCAAACGTGGAGTTTCAGTCACGGTAGCCTCGTGAAACCGGCTTGTTCAAAATTCCTGTCGTAGGCGAAGGCCTCTTGCACTCTGAGTTGGCTCATGATGATGAAGCTGGTGCAGTCTGTGAAGCTCCATTTCCTGTCTGCTCTTTCCTTCAGCATCTTCAAGGCTTCCTCGAAGACCTGTCTATCGATCCAGACGACGCTGACGCTTCGGCTTCGGAACACCTTGCCGGCGAACCCCGTGGCCGCCTCAGAGTCCTTCCTCATATTCAGCAGCGTTATAACCTCGTCGAGAACATAGTCAGAGGTCAGCAAGGCACCGTGGCGACCTCTCTTCAGCTCTTCTCTGAAAGCCGCGGCGGAAGCATGGTTCTCGTCGTCTTCTACCTCTAATGCATACCAAGCGCTCGTATCAACAAATATCAACGGGTGACACCGTAAAGCAGCTTGTCATGCTCGACAGAGGTGCGCTCCTTCTTCCCCGTGCCCTTGACCAAGTGCGGCTCTGTGAAAAGAGGATCGTCAGGGTGAACAGTGTCCGACAGGATGAGATTGAGTGTCGCCTCCCTGATAGCCTCCTTTATCGTTTTGCCTCTCTTTCTTGCGTAATCCGCGAGGAGCTTGTATTCCGCATCATTAAGCTCGGTCTGGACAACTTTCATCTTACATCTTCCATTGTAAATGGATGATGGAACATATAAACTTGGCGCATGCCGAAGAAAAGCCATGCCGCAAGAGCAAGCTGGTTCTAAGCGGAAATTGACTAGTAGATAGAATGCCCCGAACGCCTGACTTGCACTCAGGAGGTCGGGGGTTCAAATCCCCCGATCCACATGTCTGCCCTCTCGGATTTATGTGTACATTTGTCGCGACAAATGGAAATTCTTTTGTTGGGACAAATCAGAGCAGGTCCCCCACTCGGCATAACCGCTAGTTCAAACAAGATGACATGCCATTTCATGAAAGGGCTAACAAAGGCATGGAAAGTCCTTTTCGGTTTGATAGTCTAGATCGGACCTCCTTATCTGGAATGGTCGCTAGTCCCAAGGCTTCTATAGCCGCATAGAAAGCCTCGCTGCAGAGCTTATGCCTTTTGAAACGGTTATTTAGGCTTCCTCGTGCATAAAAAAGGTTCGCCTAATTTTCTTAATTGTATGTCTCACCAGCACCCTTAGAATTCTACTGGTCACTTGCTCATAGGGGAAAGGAATCGCACCTAATTAGGTGTGGATACGCCCAGTTCATTTGGACCAAATCCTTTTCTGAGTCACCTGTTTCTGTGGTGGGTGTCTGTTTGGGAAGAGTTAAGTATAACTTTAGTATTATTCAATGTAATAATGGTGATTTCAATGGCTTTGGTCAAGACGCGGAGAGTAGGCGGCTCATTAGTAGTCACGTTACCGAAGGAGCTTGTAGAAAGCAAGAAAATCAAAGAAGGCGAAATCCTAGAGATAGCCGTCCGAAAAGTAAAAAAAGACGGTTTTGGCGTTCTCAGAGGGATGAAGCCTTTCACGGTTGAAGACGAGTTGGCTGCCCATGAATGAGAGATACATCATAGACGCCTATGCCTGGATTGAATATCTTGTTGGAAGCGAACCGGGCATAAGAGTTAGGACCATTTTAGAGGATGAGCGTAACGATATTTTCACGTGCGCAGTGACGGTTGCGGAGGTCGTGAGCAAGACTATTCGAGAAGGGCGGAACGCCGAAACTGCCTACGATATTTTGACAGGCAACTCGGTCATCGTCGATATTGACGGTGAGATTTCAAGAGATGCAGGCGTATTACACGCCGATATGCGGAAGACTAGAAAAGATTTCGGGCTGTCGGATGCTTACGTATTAGCCACATCAAGAATCACCAAGTCAAAGATACTAACAGGAGACCCCCACTTTGAAGGCATACAAAATATTATCCTAGTAAAATGATATCACAATTGCCATTTTCTAGAAGCGCACACTTTAGGGCTTCTGGCTCAAAGAGTGAACTCCCCATCAGCCTGCTCCTCCACATCATTGCAGGAAAGGATAGGGGGTATCGATTTTAGGAGTTTTCCAGCTCCTAAATTGATAGAGGTAGAACTGTGACAGAACAGGAATAGAAAGACGGGTTCAAATCTCCCCCCGATCCACCAAAATAATCAAGCAGGCAAAAGTCAAGTATCTTCATGATTATTGGATTAGATAGGGAACCAATATCAATCTATGACAGGATTATTGTACTTTCTTCTCTTCCTTTTCTTTTAACCTATAGTGCGTTTCGCAGCTTTCTTCACATCTTCCGGTTCGCACGAGGCGTCGACCGCCCGTCATGTTTCCTTGAACTGACAGAAAAGGCGGTTGACAGGCAATATTAAGACAAGGAAGGGTATTAGGCTGGGGTTTAGATGTATTCCAGTGGCTTTTGACTTTCGGCGAAATAATCCCCGTTATCTGTTACTGGAACCGGTGTCGTTCCTGTTTCTTTTCATGCTCGTCTCTGTTAACTGAAAACGCCTTTCACGTAAGCTTGCGTGACAGTATTCTCTGGGTTCCTGAAAACTTTCTCAGCCGGTCCCTGTTCGATGAGTTTGCCTAGGTATAGGAAAACCACGTGATCAGCAAGTCTCATCGCTTGTCTGAGAACATGTGTGACAATCACCACCGTATAGCTTTTCTTAAGGTTGACAAGCAGCTCTTCTATGCGCTGAGCTGATATTGGGTCGAGAGCTGAGGTAGGTTCATCGCAGAGCAAGACCTCAGGCTCGACAGCAAGCGCTCTAGCCAGACAAAGTCTCTGTTGCTGCCCAACGGACAGTCTGGATGCTGGTGCCCTAAGCCTATCCTTTACTTCGTCCCATAGGCTAGCATCTTGTAGACAACTTTCGACTATCCCAGCGAGTTCCTTCTTGTCATCTAGCCCATGGATCCTCGGCCCATAAGTCACATTATCATAGATCGACATGGGCAGTGGGCAAGGCTTCTGAGCAAGGAAACCCATCTTCTTCCTGATGTACATGATGTCAGTCTTGCTGTCGAAAATGTCTGTGTTACGGAAGAAGACTTTGCCTGAGATTTTTACTCCATCGGTTAGTTCTATCAGCCTGTTCAGGCTTTTGAGGAATGTTGACTTTCCACAACCGGATGGTCCAATGATCGCAGTGATTTTTCTCTCTGGAATAGCTACGGATATACCTTTGAGAACATGGTGTTCACCAAAGAAAATGTTGAGTCCCTCGGTGTTTATGATCGGTTCAACTGCTTCTTTCAAGTTCTCACCCTACCACATATTTGGTAAACCTTTTAGCTAGCAACCTCGAACCTATGCTGAGTGATAGTACCATGATCATAAGAACTGCCGCTGAAGCGTACGCCCTCATCTGAACTTCGGGGAACGGAGTCCCAAGCTGGAAAAGAACAGCCAATGGCAATGTGGCTGTTGGGTCGGAAAATGTGGTGGGAATGTAGTCGGAGTAGCCGGCCGTGAATAGGACAGAAGCGGCGTCTCCAATACCTCTGCCGAAAGCCAGCAGGACAGCCGTCAAAATGCCAGGCAAGGCTTGCTTAACCATAACATTAAACACCGTCTCCAATCTGGTTGATCCAAGAGCATAAGACGCTTCTCTCAGCTCAAAAGGGACCATTCTAAGCACCTCATCCATGACTCTGACCATAATGGGAATCTCAAAGAGAGCAACCGTCACTAGACCCCCTATCAGGGATGCCTT
>CAYURV010000061.1:0-5830 GCA_964447115.1 uncultured Candidatus Bathyarchaeia archaeon | reverse complement strand
ATACGCTGTTCATCATAACCATGCCAACGTTCAGCCCAACCATAACTAGGGGAATCAAGAGCTCGGCTGCTCCCTTCAATTCATAATACGACCCGATGTGGTAATGCGTAACAATGCTCTCAGAAGAAACGAAAACATCGTAGTTGAAGACAAAGATAAGAGTCCTAGCAAGCGAGTCAATGTTCAATTCACCTCGAGGTCGGAAGACGATCTTCGAGAGTACAGCAAACTGCGGTGCCCCTTCACCTAGCTGCGCCTCAATCGCTCTTTGGAGATTTTGTGCCGCTTTCCAGCTGATCACAACAACCTCGGTACTATTGCACCTTCTAACAGATCCGTCCTCAAGAAGGCGCGCAGGCCCAAACGGTAGGCCGTCCATGTCGATGAGGCCCATATATCGCTCATCATCTAAGAAACCTGTGATGACAAACTTATCTGAGATTATCGTCCCTAAGACTTCCAAAGTCACATTCTCACCCGATCCTATGCCTAGTTTGTTTGCCACACTCTTGCTCACGAGTATCTCGTCGTACCGGTCTTCGCTCAAGTATTTGCCCTCAATCATCTCGTCCAAATGGGTGTATGTTGACTCGTTCACTGGGGATATGCCTAGAACTCCATAGACAAACCAGCTGCTCCCAGTCTTGGTGTTCACGAGACGAGCCGCAGGGTTCGGAGAACTGGGTATGCTCTCATACCTCGGAGCAACATTGTCTATGCTTAATATCTTCGAAAGAGTTCCGGGGTCGTCTGACCCTAGAGGGGAGAAGAGAAGCGAAGTTGCATTCACTACGCGTTTTACAGTCACTCCATCAGAAGGTGGAACTGTATGCAACTCTTCCGAGACTATGCCGAATACTGTTCCGAAGGAGGTCAATGAAGTGAAGGCCAAAACGAGGATGATTATGGACAGTATCGTGAATGTGCCCCGTATTTTTTTGCGTCTAATCTGCCTCTTCCCCATGGAGAATATTATCGAGGTAGCGCTTCTCCAAGATACTTCTCCCTCAATCTCCCTCTCCTTCCAGACCCTAGGAAGACCGAAGACGATGGCTAAGACTACAGACAACGAGATTGTGGCGGACTGGACGAAAAGTAGGGCGTTTTCATCAATAATCACATGGGCACCAGGGTAAAAGAAGTATAAACAGACTAGGAAGATTGCATAGATCGCTATACTTGTGAGCATTTTCCTCCTTTTTTCCTCAAAGAAGAAGAAAGCCAATACAGCCGCGAAAGTGGCCATGATCCCGGAGAGATAAATGGCGCTCGTCTTGGCAACCAGACGCATGTTTTCGAGGCTCATAGAGATTACATCAATTGCCGCAAGCGCCTCGCGAAGAAGAGTCCAAACCTCAAGATAGTCAAGGTCATTTTGTGCATGTGCTAGAATGGAGCTAGCTGTTATCATCTTTTGGTTCACGCTTGACGGATTCTTTGGATCAGCCAGCAGACGCCTCTCTTCAAACACCACAAACCCAACACTTTGCGCCTCATCAAGCTTAGAGGAGATACCGACAAACTTTGATTCGACATATTCCAAACCTCCTCTGAGACTGTAACTTGAGATCTGAGCAGGACTTCTACTGCCCTGAGAGAGTAAGAAGGGCGATGAACCATTATACAATGGAAAGACTCGTCTTTCTATGCGTCTCTGCTCTACGGAAAAGAACCATATGTGCGCCTCAAGCGTTACTGGAATGTTTGCAGGCACAATTACAAGCTGCCTATTTAAGCCCAAGAACCATGTGTCAACAGAATCTCCGTACTCGTTTATGAAGGAGATGTCAAGTCCAGTCTCAGCCAAGACTTTAACAAACATCCGGCCTCCTCCTGGGCTTGAGGACTGCACGAGATATGGTATGCCCTCCAACTCGATTACTGCGCTAGGCACTAGAGAGAAAGAAACCTCTATTGAAGACTCAAACTTTAACCTTTTTACAGCTGGAATATAATCCACAGTTTTTTCTGTAAAATTGCCCCTAAATGCATAAACCAAATACGTGTGACCGGCCTTTACGTAACGATCCGATATATTGTATTCTCCTCTATCGTCAGTAAAGTACATGCCTGAGCCAAATTTAGGCTTCTCAAGTGTGTTCAGATCCCATGCAACGACTGTTGCGTCAGAGATTGGGCTTCCAGAATAGGCGTCGACAACTTTGCCGTAGATGGACAGCGAAGAAGCCGACGCGTCTTTGAAGATGGACAGCTGAAACGCCATTAATATAATTAAAATCAGAGCGAAGTTAACCGTGGATTCCCATCGCGTAGACACGTTGGATCATCCGACGTCTTAGATTGCGATTTAATAACGTTTTGTTGCATATATATTTTTAAATCGACATGGAAAGTTATAAGAATCTTCCTAGTACATAACTTCTTTATGTTAGGAATATGTAGGAAAGATACCTATGTCTTTAGTTTTTGGTGCAGACTACTATCCAGAGCATTGGCCTGAAGAAAGGTGGACGAAAGACGCAGAATTAATGTACAAGGCAGGGTTCAATGCGGTTAGACTCGTGGAATTTGCCTGGAGCAAGATCGAATCCAAGGAAGGAGAATACAACTTTGAATGGCTGGACAAGGCCATCAGTCTACTCGCTGAGAAAGACATAAAGGCGATAATCGGGACGCCGACAGCTGCTCCACCACCTTGGATAATTAAAGCTCACCCCAACGTTCTGCGGATAGACGGGTATGGTAGAAGGGCAACCGAAGGAACAAGGAAGAACTACTGCGCCAACAACCCCCATTACATTGAACACTCAAAGAGAATTGTTGAGAAGATGGCTCTTCACTATAAAGACAACCCGAACGTCATCGGTTGGCAGATCGACAATGAGTTCGGCTGCCACGCCAGCGAACAATGCTATTGCGACAACTGCATCAGGGCCTTCAGAGAGTGGCTTAAGGGAAAACATCGGACTCTAGTAGAACTGAATAAAGCGTGTGGACTCATCTTTTGGGGGCAAGAGTATGGAGACTGGGACGAGATCTATCCACCAAGGCCTCCCTTCTCGACGCAAAGTCCCGGCCTGAACCTCGAATGGCGACGGTTCTCCAGCGAGTCTTGGGTCAAATATCAGCAGATACAGATCGACATAATCCGAAAACATGCACCTCAACAATTAATAACGCATAACTTCATGGGCCTATACAAGGACCTGGATTACTACAAACTTGCTGAACCCCTTGACCTAGTCTCTTGGGACTACTATCCACTATGGGGCGCAGAGGTTGACCGTGCTGCTTTAGCCATGGCGCACGACGTAATGAGAAGCTTGAAGAAAAAGCCTGTTTGGATCATGGAACTCCAGAGCGGAGCGGTTAGAATTGAGAGGGCACCAATACCGAGACCGGGCGAGATAAGACTTTGGACAATCCAATCAGTTGCCCGAGGCGCGGATGGCATAATATACTTTAGGTGGAGATCGTGCAGGTTCGGATGCGAAGAATATTGGCACGGCATACTTGACCATGACGGTGTTCCTAGAAGGAGATACTCAGAGGTTAAAAAGGTCTCAGAAGAGCTGAGGAAGGTTGCCTCTCATGTCGTAGGAACATCCGTTGATGCAGAGGTTGCCATTTCCTTAGTCTATGACAATATTTGGGCTTTGGACCTTGAGGTTGGCTACGAAGATAGAAACTATTACGGCATAAGTTCTTGGCAGCCCGCCTTAGACGGCTATAGGGCGCTTTACCGAAAAAATATCCTTGTCGACTTCGTGAATCCAGCTTCTGAAATGATGAAGGAATACAAGGTCGTCTTTGTTCCTTCATTGATGCTAATGAACCAGAGAATTGAGCAGAATCTGAGAGTCTATGTTAAGGAAGGGGGAACCTTAATTGCAACGCCTAGAACTGGCGCAAAAGACTGGAATAACAACATAGTTGACGAGCCTTTGCCCGGCAGGCTATCAGACCTTTTCGGGATGACCATTGAGGAATACACAGGTTTACCTGGCGAAAGGACTTTAGAAATGAGAACGGTTGGCACAGAGTTAGGCGGCAAAAACACCTATACGTGCAGGAATTGGGCTGAAGTGCTTTCGCCGAAGAAGGCTAAAGTTGCTGCATATTATCAAACAGGAATCTACAAGGGCAAACCAGCAGTGACCGTGAACAAGTTTGGCCGAGGAGCCGCCATCTATATAGGAGCTTTCGCAAACGAAGAGTTTTACTTAACCCTTGCAGATTGGTTGATAGGAAAGAAAAAGATTGAACCGGTCTTCCCTTCCGCAGCTGGACTTGAAGCGACGAAGAGGTCAGGATCCAGCGAAGACATAGTGTTTGTACTGAACTTCAACGATGACACCGTGCAGATAGCCTGTAAAGGAAGGGAATTCCAAGACATCGTCTCAGGTGAAAAGGTAAAAAACTCGTTGAAGATTGAGGCACTAGACGCTAGAATCTTAAAAGAACCAAAATAAGAAGCCGACAGCTCTCCCCAACTTTTTCTGGCTCTTTTCAACTTACGTTGTCTTCAGGCAGCTGACCAATCTTTTGCCAGCCACTCTTAGCATGTCTAGCCTATGTTCTTTCGATATCCGGGTTACGGGAACCAAGTCGAAGATGGCGAACTGGAGCCACCTAAGATAGCCTTCCAGATTGAGTAATGCACTAACTACTCCCCTACCAGAACCTCCCGCAGCAGCGATTCCGATGACAGGTTTATCCTTCAAGGGAGACGCTTCTCGGTTGAAGAATTCGCACCTGCGCCATCTATCTAGGAAACGTTTAGCCGATTCGCTGATATCCCCAAAATAGACAGGTGTGCTGAAGACTAATGCATCGGCTCGGTTGATCTTGGTCCTTAGACTTTGAAAGTCATCCATCACCAAACATTCTCCTTTATCCTCGCACGTTCCCCAGCCCCTGTCATGAGCTTGACAAGACGCAATGCTTAACCGGTTCAAGTGGACAAGCTCAACTTCTGCTCCTTCGCTCTTGGCGCCATCCAGGACTGCTTGCGCAAGTTGACAGGTTAACCCATCTAAGTTTGGACTGGACTGTAGAGCAATTACCTTCGTCGCCACATAGTTTCCCTCATATTCCGCATGTAAGCATTTGAAGTGTTGATTCCTAACTATTTATGTAGACCGCCTATAATACCTATCAAACAATATCTTATCACATCTACCATCTCACTGACTTGCCTCGGTCGAGTAACTGTTTTTAACTCCCACAACTCTTGTGAACATCGAGGAAAGATAGAATGCGAGTCAAAGCCGTGTTGTTTGACTTGTTTGATACCTTGCTGCTGATTGAAGTGGGAGATGCTTTCTACCCATCTAGCCTTAGAAGGCTTCATGAGTTTCTAGCCAAGAATGATGTGAAGGTTCGTCTTGAGGATTTTGAGCGCGTCTATTTTGAGGTCCGTGAAAAGATACTCTCAGAATCGCGCAGGACGCTTGAGGAACCCCACTTCAACCTTCGAGTTTCGCAAACACTCAAAAAATTAGGCTACAACTTAAACACGTCAGATCCTATTGTCATCGGAGCTACCATGGCCTTTGCCGACGAGTTCATGCGCCATGTAAGTTTGGACCCAGATGCCTTCAATGTCCTACGAGCATTACATGAAAAATATAGACTAGGATTAGTGTCGAATTTTGGCATACCAGAATGCGCATGGAAGCTTCTGGAAGAATTCCACTTGAAAAGGTTCCTCGATGTGGTGATCATAAGCAGTGAAGTTAACCGACGGAAGCCTAGTCCCGAAATCTACGAAAAGGCCTTAAAGGCCTTGAGTATTGAACCATCAGAAGCGGTTTTCGTAGGCGACAGCTTGGATCTGGATGTGATGGGCCCGAAGAATGTTGGGATG
>CAYURV010000060.1:0-5868 GCA_964447115.1 uncultured Candidatus Bathyarchaeia archaeon | reverse complement strand
CCACATCAAAGGCTTTCAGAATTAGAGCTCTATGTCCCTTATGAAGCTCATCAAATGTTCCGCCAATGCCAACAGTTTTGAACTTTCTCTTCAATATTAAGCCGCTCATCTCTCGCCTGCACGCTGAGTGGAGATATTTCCGTCATGCCTTTCTTATTTATTATTTGCTTCTAAAGAGTATGTATGTGTATAGACGTTCCATAGGAAATCCAGAAATAGTAAGTCTGCAACAGAAGCATCTGACACTTCGCGGTGGCATATATGGCCTCAGCTTGCAATAAGCAAAGCATAGTTTCAGATAAAAAGCCTACTTTCAGTAAGGAAAAGGAGAAGCCTAGACCTCGTGCTTTGACACTTTCATTGATCTCGATCAGTGCAGCACTGTATGCTGTCGCGATTGCCATAACCTCGCCTATACCTACTCCTTGGGGGGTAGGTCACTTTAGGCCCGGAGTTGTGGTTCCTGCCTTCTTCTCTATAGTTTTCGGTTCAATTGTTGGCGGTGTAGGTGCAGCCATAGGTTGTTTCATAGGCGACCTCGCCTTGTATCTGTTCGGTCTGACTACACCTTTGCTGAGCTTGGTAGCAGGTGTCCCTGGCAATTTCGTGGGTTTTTACCTTCTAGGCTGGCTTGTCTCAAAGAAACACTCATTGGCATCTTTCATCCTAGGCAACTTGATAGCTTTGATCGTTGGGAACCTGGTCGCAGCTCTTGGCGTTCTAGCCTACTTCTGGTTCATTGATCCAGATTGGGCGTTGTGGCCGATGGAGTTGAAGTTTGGCATAGTTATGGGGCTGACCCTTTTTTGGCTTACAACGATGATTGTCTTCGTGGTTCCTTTGGTCCCAATCTTGGTTAGGTGCATTGAGCCTAGGTTGACAAGGATTGGAGTCAGAGGCGTCTCAAATCTGAGCTGGGGCAGCCCAATCGGCCTAGTCAAATCATCTGTCATAGTGAGCTTGATCCTCACTGCTACCTATATCTTGGTGGTATTCGTTCCGGGAGGCAACCTTCTCTTTGCAGGTGTCGTCCCTCCCGAGCTTCTCCTTCTGGCTTCAGCGGTAACCTTTGTCTCGGGGATATTCTTTGCGATGCTTGCCCAAAGACTTGAAAAGTCATGGCCGGCGATTAATCAAGAGTAGAGTCCCAGACATTACCACTTGGAGCAAGGGCTGAACTTGATCGTCGGAATTGATGTCGGTGCAAGCACAACTAAGGGCGTCATTCTAGAAGATTCAGAGATAATTTATAAATATATGTTGCCGACGTTGGATGCAGCCGCATCAACCTTAAAGGTTATGGAAAATCTGGCTTCCAAGATACAGGACGGAAATGCAATTGGCTTGGTGGCAGTATCGGGCGGTGGGTCGCGACAGGTTAGAGATACTCTTTTGGGTTTGCCGGTTGTAAAGGTGGATGAGATCAGGGCCGTAGGGCTGGGCGGATTATTTCAGGTCAAGAAGCCCAAAGGCTTGATTGTTAGCATCGGCACAGGCACAGCTATGGTTGCTGCTTACGAGCAAGGAGTGAGTGTAAACCATGTTGGAGGCACCGGGGTCGGCGGGGGCACAATACTAGGACTTTCGAAAAGAATGCTGGGCATTTACAATTTTGAGGCCCTGGAAGACATGGCTTCGCAAGGCGATAATAGCAAAGTAGATTTGACCGTTGCAGATATTGTCGGGGGTCCAGTGGGGATTATACCTGCCGAGGCGACGGCTTCAAACTTCGGCAGACTAACGGGCACAGTTTCTAAAGAGGACGTTGCTGCAGGTATCTTCAACATGGTCTCTCAGGTCATCGGAGTTCTTGCTGCCATGGCTGCGAAAGCCTACGGCCTCCAAGATGATGTTGTGCTTGTTGGTAGACTAGCGAAAAGTACAATCGTGTCTGAGGCAATATGTAAGACCACTGAGCTTTTCGGTGTTAAAGCAACCGTGCCCAACGACTGCGAATACTGTACGGCTGTAGGGGCAGCTAGATATGCCCTTCTCTAAGAAGGTCTCGACGTAAGTTTTCAATTAATTCTGTGAGCTATTCTGACTGTTTGTTTAGCGCAAAGTTTAAAGGGAGTTTGTTGGATTTGGATATCTGAATCCCGGAATAAGGAGATTCCTGCTTGGCCTCAGATCAGGTTCTAGACAACAAGGTTCAGGTCCTTTTGGAGCTAAGGAGATATGAGCTCCTTGGAAAAGAGGAAGGGAAAGAAGGAACATTCTTGACTGTTAAGAATCGGAAAGGAAAGACCTACTTATTATGGGCCTTAATAAGTGTGGAGACCATAGGAATTCGTTACATAAACCTTTTGTCGAAACAGGTTGAGTCTAAGGGTTTGGACGGCGGCATAATAGTCTCTAATGGTAGGTACACATACTCAGCGAAGTCGAACGCCCGAAGAAGGGGCGTGGAACTGATTCCACCAAACTTCCCATCCTTCAACATATTCAAGCATCACCTCGTCCCAAAACATGAGATACTCACCTCTGAAGAAAAAGAGGAAGTCCTAAAGAAGTATCGAGTCGAACCGTATCAACTTCCCCTCATAAGAACATCGGATCCCATAGCTAACGTTATTGGTGCCAGGCCGGGGGACTTGGTCAAGATAATAAGGGAGAGCCCGACAGCTGGAGAATATATCTCTTACCGTTATGTCGTCGAAGGCTGACCTTCACTAGGCGGAGACATAGATGACTCCGGGGATTTTTCCCTGACTTCATAGAGTATGACTAACGCCTCCCCAAGAGGTATGCCCAGTTCCGCGGCCAACTTCCTCGCCGTGATATCTGGATGAGCATTCAGCAGCCTGTCGGCGACATAGGCTTTATGATGAGGATACATGATTATCGAACGAACGGTCTCTACCAGGATTGGCCAAAGTGGATCATTCACATATTTCTCGATCTCATCACTCATATACTCAACCCAAATCGCACATGCTTAGAGCCAATTGAGTGTTTGGCGCTTATTACTTTTTGGGAAAGAGTCATCCGTAAAGACGAGTAAGTTTCATACGTATGCCTATTACAACGATGTCTCTTCGAGAAAAAGGTTTTATGCGTGAGTTCCTCTAAAGACTCTTCAATCGGCCTAAGAATAAGGAAAAAGTTGAAGAGGGATTTACCTGGAAAGGAATATAGAGATTATCTTCATTACAGGTTTCACTTCAGCATTCGTACTCGGTGTCTTCGAAATCCTGTTCCCTTTCTACCTTGAGTATAGAGGGATCTCGCTCGTCAGTATGGGCTTGATATTCAGCCTCTCCACCTTAATCATCTCACTCATACGAATCTTCCTAGGTGAATATGCCGATGTTCATGGAAGAAAGAAGGTTTATCTGGCATCTTGCGCCTTTGGGGTCACAGCGAAGAGTCTTTTTCCTTTTTCAATCAGTGAATTTAGTATCTTGTTTAACAAATTTCTTGACGACCTTGAGGCAAACCTGAGAATGTCTGTACATAACATAATGTTATATGAGAACGCAAAGAAGGCTTACGCTAGACTTTTCTCATGGTTCACTGCGTCAAACTTCATATTTCAAGCGTTCGGCAACCTTTGCTTCGCTTTTCTTTTGGTATATTTTGGCTTTTCGGGCTGGTTCTTTCTGTTAGCAGCGATAGAGCTTCTTAGATTGCTCGTTTTCTTGTTCTATAAGGAAAGAAGGGAGGAAAGGGTAGGTGAAAGAATCTCTATTAGGGAGGCTTACAGCTTCAAATTTGATAGAAACTTGAAAGTCTTGTCGTTATCTTCAGCCATTGGAGCCCTCGGGTTCGGGATTGCACACGGATTCCTACTTCCGCTTTATTTTGTAGGAAAGTACGGTCTTGACAAAGCTCAGATATCTATAATCACAGCTATACACCGGCTTTCCTTCCTAACTACACCTTTAGCTTACAAGTTCATCGAAAAATTGGGGTTAAGAGGAACATATGTTCTTTCGATCTCGGCGTACACTGTCTCTTTTTTGGCTGTGGGTTTAATCACATTTCCTATCACTGTCTTCGTGCCCATCTTTCTTATTCACGACCTTCTGGGTGGAGGAATAGGAATGGCCGCGATGAATGTGATCATGCAGAACCTTATTCCAGATGACATTAGGGGGAGGCAATCAAATACTTTCAACGCCGTGCAGACACCTTTTGTGATCGTAGCACCAAGCATCGCAGGCATCTTAGCCGCGGAACGCTGGGACTTCATCTTCATAGCAGGCGGGTCACTCTATCTAGTTTCCCTTATAATTTTCTACCTCTTCTTCAAGGACCACAGTCAAGCTTTGCCTTCTGAAAATCATGAGATCTAAGGCGTAGAGAATAACATGATCTTAAGCATACGTAATCTGATCGGAAAATAATGCTGAACGGATAATAAGTGGTTGTACGGGGATTCATATTTTCTATCTAAGGATTGTGAGGTAGGGATCTAGAGAGGCTTGAAGAAGTATCTTGACCACTGAGGCCATCTTTGGGATGCGTCTGTCTCAAAATCAACCTCTAACCCGATACCAACCTTAATCTTTTCATGGTCAATGCCTCGAATAATGCCCGGTAAACGTAGCCCGTTTTCAAGTTCCACTATACCGTACGCGTATGGTGCCATGGACTGGAACTGTTCTGGTGCCACGTGAATGATCGTGTAGGTTAGCAGCTTACCTCTGTTTTCAAGCTGAACCCATTCTAGTTCTCTAGAGAAGCAGTTTGTGCACATGGGCCTTGGAGGAACAAAGGTAGAGCCGCAGTTTCGGCACTTGGCTGCCATGAGTTTTCTTTCTTGTAGAAACTTGTAGAACTGCTCAATCGTAAAGGCAGTGGTCTCAGGCGCTTTAGTTACCTCAGCCATCCTCTACTACCTCCTGTAGATATGAACGAGGCATGAAGCCCCGCTTCCGCCAAGGTTCTGGGTTAACCCAATCTCGCAGTCGTCAACCTGCCTCTTCCCTGCTTGACTTGTCAACTGGAGAAAGATCTCATACAATTGGGCGACGCCAGTTGCACCCACGGGATGCCCTTTGGATTTAAGACCGCCACTCGTATTGACAGGCCTGTCCCCGTCAAGTGTTGGGGTGCCTTCTTCTATGAATTTTCCTCCATGACCCGGCTTGCAGAAACCCAGATCCTCGTATGCCATTAGCTCGGCTATTGTGAAGCAATCGTGTAACTCGGCCACATCCACATCGGAAGGTTTTACCCCGGCCATTTCATAGGCTTCTTTCGCTGCGTTTCTGGTTGACTTCATACTGGTTATGCTCTCCCTTTCATGAAGCCCAAGAGTGTCGCTCCCATGACCTGAGCCGATTATGTAGATAGGGGTGTCAGTGTATTTTTTGGCGATCTTGGGATGCGTTATGACCACGCAGCTAGCCCCGTCCGAAATCAAGGAACAGTCGTAGAGCTTGAGCGGTTTGGCGATCATTCTGGACTCTAAGGCCTTGTCCAACGTGATCTCCTTCTGGAGGTGTGCCTTCGGGTTCAGAGAGCCGTTGTGATGGTTCTTGACGGCGATCATGGCCATTTGTTCCTCAGTGGTCCCGTACTCGTGCATGTGAGCAGTAGCCATGAGCGCGAAGAGCCCCGGAAAGGTGATACCGTTCCACTGTTCAAAGGGAAAGTCAGCCGCCATCGCCAGATACTCGGTCGCTTCAGTAGTGGTCCTCTTCGTCATTTTCTCAAACCCGCCCACCATCACAACATCGTAAACACCCGATAGTATGCTGAATATGCCATATCTCAGTGCAGCCGCTGAGGAAGCGCACGCGATCTCAGTTCTGACTGCTGGCGCAGGCAACAGTCCGGTCCAGTCTGAGAGCATGGGAGCTGAATGGCCTTGGTGTTCGAAGGATTCGCTCATCATACCGATCACAAGGCTTTTGATGT
>CAYURV010000059.1:0-5913 GCA_964447115.1 uncultured Candidatus Bathyarchaeia archaeon | reverse complement strand
CCCATATAGGATTTATGAATAAGCAATCCGTAACAAACTGGGGTCTGTGTCAACTGAGACCGGCCCTAACCCAACAGTCATCGCAGTATCCATCTTCCTTCTGAAGGCTTATTTGCCTCTTAGGCTATTTTGGTCTCTGGAGGTTTCGCAGAATGATCGGGTACTCCAATCTAGCATCTCTTCCAAGTTTGAGAGACTACACAAGCCATAGGGTCTCAAGTTTCGACCGGACCGGCGGCAATGTCGACGCATGGACAGTCAGGAAAGGCGAGAAAAAGACTCTCGCCGATATCGAAGGCCCAGGCTGTATTAAGCATGTATGGATGACTCTCGGCATCCCGAAGGAAGACTACGTTCGCCGTATTGTGTTAAGGTTCTTCTGGGACGACTGCCTAGAACCCAGTGTTGAATGCCCTATCGGAGACTTCTTCGGGGTTGGGCACGGGGTGCGGAAGAACTTTGTATCATTGCCTTTGCAGATGAGCCCCCAAGACGGTCAGGGCTTCAATTCTTGGTGGCCTATGCCTTTCAAGACTAAAGCTCGAATCGAAGTGGAAAACCAAGGCGAAGAGCTCTACTGGCACTATTTCTATATCGATTATGAAAGGTATAACTCCGTTAAGCCTGTCGAAGGCTTGGCCTACTTCCATGTCCAGTGGCGTCGTGAAGTAGATACCGACGGCTGGGCCTACAAGGATCATCTAAGCCTGAAAGATGCTGAAAAAGCCCCACGCACCTTTAACACGAATGGCAGGGATAACTACGTGATCCTTGAGGCTGAAGGAGATGGCGTCTACTGTGGAGCCCACCTCGACATCGATTGTTTCCACAGGAATCCGAACGATTGGTACGGGGAAGGCGACGACATGGTCTTCATCGATGGCGAAAAGTGGCCCCCGTCCCTGCACGGCACGGGAACGGAAGACTGGTTCAACTGCGCCTATTGTCCCAGGCAAGAATATAATGCGCCCTATCACGGCGTAATTCTTTACAGTGGCACGAAGGAGTGGAGCTGGAAGGGAAAGCAGACCGTCTACCGCTATTACATCGAAGACCCCATCAGGTTCCATAAGAGCATAAAGGCAAGCATCGAGCACGGACACGCCAACAGACTCAGCAACGACTACTCCAGCACTGCCTACTATTACCTCTCAAGACCCAAAAGGGGTGGACCACCGTTACTGCCTGTTCAGGAAAGGCTGCCTAGACCCGACGAAGAAATTTATCGGTCGTAAAATAGCCCCTCCTTTTTTATATAAAGAGCGTTTCATCAATTCCTTCGTCATGATTCACTCGGGGATTTTCAAGCAGTGTTCATTCTCTTTTAGTCACAGAAAGTGTAGGGAATATTGTATTTGTGTCTCTAACGCCTTTAAGTTTCCTGATTTTTTCGATCACAAATTTTGAGACGGTTTCCTGAGCTGAAGAGAAGATTTCGCTTCCATAAAGTTGGAATTCCAATACTGCAAGCACATCATACTCGCCGGCTATCAGATGAGTCTCAACGACCTCATCATACTTTATGAGTTTCTCCAAAATTTCCCTGTCTTTTCCGGGCTCAACATCAATAAAGACGAAGGCTTTATGCTTCCCCTTCATCACATGGGCGCTCATAATAAATACCCACCTAAGATATCAGGCAGAATGGGATATAAACTTTCCATCCGCACAAGACCAAGATATCTCCTTCTAGAACTCCCTACCGAAAAACCAACATATGTGCATGTGTAGATATGAATCTCATGGCGCCGAGTGACATCAGGTCCAATGTTGAAGATTTTCTCCTAAGATTGACAGATTATGCTCGCTTTGAAAGAGGTAAAAATATCAACGATAGTGAACTCATCATCAAAGAACTGTTGGAGGGAAGGATAAAGGCGAGAATAAAAAAGTATACGATTGAGGTAGACCTCCAAAGGAGATTGCTGAAACACGACTGCAACGATTGGCGAAAGGGACGAAACAAGAAACGGATATGCAAACATGTTGTAAAGCTCTTTCTAATGATCCCAAAGGAACATTCAAAGAAGATATTAAGGGATATAGTGGAAAACAGAGATGACTGGGGATTTCACGATTGGACAATTCATGTCTAATTACATTTTAGCTATATCTGCTCTCACAGCTTGGCACTAGCAAGGTTTATTAATTTTCAGGTAAGTCATTCCTGAAGGAGGAGGTTAAGTGAAGACTCTCGTTTCCCTAGGTAGAGGCGGCACAGGCAAGACAAGCTTCGTCGCCCTCTTGACCAAATATCTCATCGAGAAAGGGATTGGCCCGCTGCTGCTTGTCGACGTCGACCCCGACCAGAACTTGGCCGAAACCGTTGGGATATCACTTAGAGAAGAGGGCAAGAAATCTATATCTGAACTAGTGATCGAGACCTTCATAGAGGAAGGGGGGACCACGGTTGGAGTGCCCCCTTCGGAAAGGATAGAGTCACGGATTTGGGAGGAAGGACTTTACGAGGGTGAGCACTTTGACTTAATGGCGGTCGGACCGAAGTGGGTGGAAGGCTGCTATTGTTTGCCTGACGCTTCGTTGAAGAGAGCGTTGGAAAGGCTGACCAAAGCTTATGAGTGTGTTCTCATCGATTCCCCCGCTGGCTTGGAGCATCTGAACCGGAAGATAGCGTCCCGGGTAGATGACCTATTCGACATCATAGACCCATCCAAGAAATCATATGAGCATGTGGAAAGGGTCTATAGGATCGTGAAAGAGGTTGAGATAGGTTTCGAGAACTTCTATCTAGTGGGAGGATACAGGTTCTCAGAAACCTTAGAGCCAGAAGTCCAAGAAAGAACAGGTCTAAGATATCTGGGGAGAATTTGCTACGACAAGGACGTTGAGGAATATTGTCTAGCCGGTAAGTCCTTGCTGGAACTTCCCTCATCTTCACCAGCGTATCGATCAGTAAAAGAAATCCTCATGAAAGCCAGATATGTATAATTCAACCCTCTTCTCCTCAGGGTAGTTCCTTCACAAACTCGCTACCCGCTTTCTTGCCAGCATTAATAGGATAATGAATAAGACCGAACCTAATATTCCTCCGACAGCATCTGCGCAGATATCGTAAACGTCAAAACATCTGGTAGGGACAAAGTATTGATGGATTTCATCTGTAACACCATACAGTAGAGAGAAGATGGAAGAGTAAAGGATACTTTTTGAGCCCTTGCCCGTTGCTTGCATTGCCAATGAGCTTGCAAGAAGCCCTAGAACGGTATATTCGCCCACATGCATGATGATTCTGGGGATTGCCAAGATTTCAATCCCGGAGGGCAAGTCGCCTGGCAAACTCGAAAGATAGAAAATAATTGCCATATAAGCTATTAAGGCTAATGTAGACAGCGCAATTGTTTTGTTCATATTGCTTCTAGTATCCAATCGGACGTGCCTTTTAAGAATTACCGCGGTTATCTCAACGCGTAAATCTGAACCAGACTCGCAAGGGCTATCTACACTAAGCATGCTCCTAAAAAGATAAAAGTGTGAACAGATGAGTATGTATCGGGGGTTGGCGTTTTGGGATTAGCAGCTTTAGTCGAGACTGTCACGAGGAGTCCTCCTGTTACAGCGTTATTCTCTGACACCGTCTCTTCAGTGATAGAGAAGATGATCGCGAACAACATAGGCGCTGTGGTCGTGATAAGCGGCGGCGCTCCTGCGGGCATAGTTACAGAAAGGGACATCGTTGAGAAGGTTGCAAGAGACCGAAAAGATCCAGACAAGATACGCTCGAAGGACATAATGTCATCACCTCTTGTATCGATAGAGGCAGACAAATCTGTAAAGGATGCGCTTAGACTGATGAGGGATAGGAACATAAGAAGGTTGGTAGTAACAAGGAAGGGCAGACTAGTTGGAATCGTAACCGAAAGAAGACTGCTAGATTCACTAATATAGCGTCCAGCGTTCCCCTATTTTTTATTAAGGACTTGAAAGGTCCCTGATAGCCAGATTCATCATGACCGTCTCAACTACCAAATGGAGCTTTCCATCGAAACTGAATATCGGGTAAAGATGACCTACTAGTGAGCAGGCTATGCCCCCCAAAATTCCCAATTAGCTAAGGGCAACGTTGTCTCTTCGCTTCAGTTCTGATAGAATTGGGATGTCTTGGAGCTGTTGCGCGGTTATTTTCCCCCAAAATATTCCCTTAGGCCGCTCATGTTGCGTCTTTAATCTGATCGTCCTTGTTGGGGTTACAATCAGATCAACCATAAGGTCATGCGGCTCCCACGGTACCTCATTAACGATCTGGATGTCGTGAACCGTGGTGAAAATTGGCGTTTCCTCACCAACAGCGCCCATCTCTCTGAGAACCGCGTATTCTATCTCGCTGTATCCTCCCCCTTTGCCTATGCGAATGCCTTCCTTGGAGACAGCTACCGACCCGACTACAATAAGATCAACTTTCGGCAGCTCTCCTAAATGGCATTGTCTACCATACTTGAAGGAACCCCTGATAGTAGACGCGCTTACGTGAAGCCTTGAAGGGATTTTATAGGGATCAAGAACCATGAAGCCCTTTCCCATCCTAGGCGTAGGCATCAACAATGTCTTCTTATCTGAGAGGACCTGGAATCTGACTGAATGCTGAGGTGCATCTGGGTTGACCTTTATAACCCTGGCCCTCTGATATTCCTCTTGCTCAATCAGTCTCAGCGCAGCTTTTTCCGCATCAACAAAGTTGGGAATTCTTCCGAAAACTGGTCTGGGGAACCTTGCGATGCCCTTCTCCTCCATAAGAGTCCATACCTTTCTTCGTAGAACATCCTTCTCAGAGCTTAGGCTCCGCATGACCAGCAATGCCTCAGGCTTTAGATACAAGTGGAATATAGAACTTATAAGCAGAAGCAATGTGCACAATGAAAGACCGGAAGGTAGCTGAAAACCTCAAAAGGAGCCCTTAAGCAGATTTCGCCTAGCCATCAGACTCCTAGGATTGAAAAGTCCAACTCTCTTTGTTTTCGAGTATGTCTCGTAAGATTTCTCTTGCCTGCTCGGATTGCAAAGATAAAAAGAGCTTCACGACATGTTTGCAGATCCGTCTGGTTGCTAGTCCTTTCAGCCAGTCGTCGCAATTGTGTTTTAACATTTTCTCTTCAAGATTTAAGTCAATGGTATAGTCTCTGATTTTTGCCCTTATCGCTTTTGCCGAGATTTCTTGTATTGCTAGTTCCTCGTCTTCTATTCGTGTTCCTCTTTCAAAGCGGGCGGCATCCGTCAGTTTCAGGAGGAGACCTTCGACGCTCAGCTCCGAGACGCCGAATCCGAACTCTTCAAGTCTCCTTTCATAGGCGAGCGGCCTCTGAGGCAGGTTGTGTCGCACTATCCTTTCCTTAACTCTCCTGTGCCCAGGTCCTGTTGCACCCAACATTTCCAATATCTCTATGCAGTTCTCAACGGCGTAGCCATGGTAGTGGTTGTTGAAGTAACCGTAGACCTTTTTGACCCTATTCCTAGTCTCCTCCACCCGCGGCACCCATTGCTGTAACTCTTCTTCACTATAATGATAGTCGTACCAAGGTCTGCCGCCCCTCCCATGCCAGCGGAAGTATGCGAAATCAGCCGTGACATGGATTTCCGGAGGCAGCAATGGCTCATCTACGATGCAATATGCAACGTTATGCTTCTCTAGCAGCTTCCAAGTATCGTCTTTCATCCAAGAATGGTTCCTGAACTCGGCGGCAAACTCGTAACCATCGGGAAGTATCTCCAAGAACGCCTCAAAATTGTTGCGGTCACGCTTATAAGTGAAGCTCGGGGGCAACTGTATCAGAATGCAGCCCAATTTGTCACGTGCATCTAGAGGTTCTATTAGCTCTAGAAAACGGTTGAGGTCGTTCTTGATTTTCATTTCTGGATCGAGACGTTTTTCATGCGTTATCTCTTTTGGCAATTTAGCTG
>CAYURV010000058.1:0-5946 GCA_964447115.1 uncultured Candidatus Bathyarchaeia archaeon | reverse complement strand
TCTGGTTTTTGACTTCACCTTGGCTCCCACATAATCTAGAGACGGCTGAACACTAAAAAGCCTTGCTCTTGCATGCTAGGAAGACTTTTCATATCGATGTATACACCTTCCCTAAGAAGTTCTTAGCTTTCTCTAACTGGGCAACTCCTTTGTCTGTGAGTCCATAATACTTCTTTCTACCCTGGAGATAGGATCGCACGTACCCGTCTTTCTCAAGTAGGTATAACACCTTATACCCCGTGACTTTTCCCGCCCAAAAACCGAATTCCTCATTGACTGCTTTCCTCAGCTCATAAGCATACATGTCTTTGTCTTGGAGAAGTTTGAACAGAAAGATCCACAGATTCTCTCTAAAGACTTTGTCTTTTAACCTTTCCACGGGTTCTTTTACCATGAGTATGAATGTTTTATGGTAGTATAAAACTTTATATATTTTATGATACGATAAAATATGTATGCAGAAAATAAGAGTTGGCGTGGTAGGAGTCGGGAACTGCTTCGCCGGTCTAGTGCAGGGGATAGAGTTTTACAAGAGAAACAAGAATGAGAAGACGGGTCTGATGCACGAGAAGATTGGTAGCTACGGGATTGAGGACATAGAATTTGTAAGTGCATTTGACGTTGGGCAAGGGAAAGTGGGCAAACCGCTCAGTGAGGCTGTGTATGCTGATCCCAATTATGTCAAATGGATTGATTCAGTTTCATCTTGTAGTGGAACTGTTGTCAAGGAAGCTCCTATCCTTGACGGCGTCGGCGTCTATGTAGCCAGCATGATAAAACCAATCAACCAGACTAAGAAAGTCCAGGAGTTGAAGAAAGAAGCCATAGAGGAAATAGAGGACACTGAAACAAAGATTCTGCTTAACTATCTACCCGTTGGAAGTCAGAAGGCAACCGAGTTTTGGGCGCAAATAGCATTAGAAACCGGGTGTGCCTTCGTCAACTGTATTCCAGTATTCATAGCTTCAGATGATGCGTGGGAGAAAAAGTTCAACGCGAAAGGTATCCCGGTGTTAGGTGATGATATCAAGGCTGTAATAGGTTCAACGATAACGCATAGAACCTTAGCCAAGCTCTGCGTCGATCGGGGAGCAACAATAGACAGGACTTACCAGATTAACGTAGGAGGAAACACAGATTTCGCTAACATGCTGGAAAGGGAAAGGCTGAAGAGCAAAAAGATATCCAAGACAGAGGCTGTCCAGAGCCTAATCCCCCAAGGCTTGAAACTGCCCGAGAAAGACATCTACATCGGACCGAGCGATTTCATCCCCTTCCTAGGAAACACAAAACTGGCGTTCATAAGAGTTGAGGGCAGAATGTTCGGAAACATTCCTTTCAATATGGAAGTCAGGCTCGAAGTCAACGACAAGGCAAACTCTGGCGGAATATCTGTGGACGCGATAAGGTGCGCTCAGCTGGCCTTAGACAAGGGGATAGGGGGCAACCTAACATATGCATCGGCGTACTACATGAAACACCCGCCAGTTCAGATGAGTGATGAAGAAGCCAGAAAGAAACTGGATGAGTGGATCATCGAATTCTCTAAATAAGTCATCATAGAGTCTCGGTTGATCGCAGCCTCTAAGGTTCTACCAAAAAGTTAAAGAGAACCGTGCAAATCATGGTGCAGACTTGAGGCGTTGAGTGGAAGCCCCATGAAGCCCACTAGAGAAGAGTCAAATGAGATGATTGGTTATCTCAAGAAAATGCTTGAGATAAGATTCTTCGAAGAGAAGGTTATGGACCTTCTGAGTCGAGATGTCGTCAAAGGAGCCTCACACCTCTACGTTGGCGAAGAGGCAGTGGCAGTTGGAGCGATAGCTGCCACACGAAAGGACGACTATATTACAAGCACCCATAGAGGTCACGGACACTGTATAGCGAAAGGGGGAGACGTGAAGCTAATGCTCGCCGAGCTCTGTGGGAAGGCCACAGGCTACTGCAAAGGCAGAGGAGGATCGATGCACATAGCGGACGTTGGCGTTGGGAATCTGGGAGCCACGGGCATTGTCGGGTCGAACATTCCTGTTGCTACAGGAGCCGGCTTGTCCGTAAAGTTGAGGAAAACTGATCAGGTTGTCCTATGCTTCTTTGGCGACGGAGCTGCAAACACCGGGGCATTCCATGAGTCTGTCAATATGGCTGCCATCTGGAAGCTACCCGTGATCTACATATGCGAGAACAATCTTTACGGCATGTCAGTCGCCGTGAGTAGGGCCTTTCCCTTTGACGACATTGCTGAGCGCGCTAAGGGCTACAACATTCCTGGGGTCGTCGCAGACGGCATGGACGTTCTGGATGTGAAGAAGACAGTAGGGGAAGCAGTTGTTATGGCGCGAAGAGGAGAAGGCCCAACCCTAGTAGAATGCAAGACTTACAGATACTACGGTCACTCAAGAAGCGACCCTAGAGTTTACAGAACAAAAGAAGAAGAGAAGACATGGAAGACTAAAGATCCTGTATTGGACTTTGAGAGGAGACTGGTCGAGTGGGGCGTTCTCAAAGAGGCAGAGGTCAAGAGACTTGAGGAAGCTGTAGCCAAAGAGATAGATCAAGCTGAGGAATTCGCGCTCAACAGCCCCTATCCGTCCATCGAGTCTCTCTACGATGACCTCTACACCGACATATACCGGGACCCAGCCTCATCAATAAGAGACCTTGCCACGGCGAGAAAAAATGGACTCAAGATGCGGAAGATACGGTATGTCCAAGCCCTGAACGAAGCCTTGAGGGAAGAAATGCTTAGAGACGAAAGAGTTTTCCTCATGGGTGAAGACATCGCGATCTACGGAGGAGCCTACCAGGTAACACGTGGACTCTACGACGAGTTTGGGCCAGAACGGGTAAGAGACACTCCCATCTCTGAGGCCGCCATTGCAGGGGCAGCTGCCGGAGCCGCTATGATTGGCGTACGTCCAGTCGCCGAACTGATGTACATAGACTTCTCAACGATTGCCACTGACCAGCTGATCAACATAGCGGCAAAGAACCGGTATATGTTCGGAGGCAAATCCATTGTGCCCGTTGTCTATAGAACACAGGGAGGCGCTGGTCGGGGGATAGCTGAACATCACTCGCAGAGTCTGGAAGCTTGGTACGAGCATGTTCCAGGAATGTTCGTTGTGATGCCTTCAACACCCTTTGATGCCAAGGGCCTGCTGAAGACATGTATAAGAGACGACAATCCGAAAATGTTCATTGAACATAAAATGCTTTACGGCGCAGAGGGGGATGTCCCCGAAAACGAGTATACGGTTCCACTTGGAGTTGCTGATGTGAAGAGAGAAGGCACGGATGTAACAGTCGTCGCTTACTCAAGAATGGTTCCCTTGGCCTTGGAAGCAGCGGAGGAGCTAGCCAAGGGAGGAATCAGCGCAGAAGTCATAGATCCGCGAACCCTAAAGCCGCTTGATATAGACACGATCATCAATTCTGTCAAGAAGACAAACAAGGCTGTCGTGGTTCACGAAGGCTACAGAACATGCGGAGTGGGAGCAGAGATAGCCGCCCAGATCATGGAAAAAGCCTTCGATTACTTGGATGCGCCGGTTCTAAGAGTTGCTGGCGAGGATGTTCCAATTCCCATGAGCCCGGTATTGGAGGAGGCTGCCATACCGAGCAAGGAAAAGATCGTGGATGCCATAAAAAGGGTCGTTTAGAAAAGTTCATCAGAAGCCTGGAAGTGCTGCTTCTGCGAAGACTATCAAGGCACTGCTATACGAGCGCGACATCTCTTATCTCATGTTAAGTCGACGGCCGAAGGTAGAGCAACGCCAAATGTATGAACCACAGCATTCATCGAGGCAGCTTTATGCCTCCGCCCTGCCAAAGCGCTTTCAATGTTAGAATTGTGACCTTACAGTTGAGAATTAAGCTTTGTCTGTTGCTCCTTCGAAAGGCTAATAAACTTTGTGAGGAGACTAATGAGCCTGTATTTGCGACCGTTGGTTGGATGGATTATGTCGGGAAACAGGTTGAGACTTGCCATAGTGGGATGCGGCGGCATGGCTCAGGAGCACCTTCGAGCTTACGGGTTGATAAAGAAGAAGGAAGACGCAAAGTTCGAGTTTTCAGCCATGTGCGACCCGGTCATCGAGTCTGCGAAGCGGTTTGCCGCGCAAGTCGCAGCTATTCAAGGCTTCAAGCCACAGGTTTATGCTAAAGTTGAAGACATGCTTACCAATGAGAATCTTGACGCTGCCGATATCTGCACACCCCATTCAGACCATCACGTTGTTGGTGTCAAGTGTCTCAACGCAGGGGTCAATGTGATGATTGAAAAGCCCATAGGGGTCACGATTAAAGCAAGCAAGGCCATCATAGAGGCAGGCAGAAGAAACAACAAGATAGTCGCCACTGCCGAGAACATTCGCAGAGGACTAAGCCAACGGACATCGTACTGGCTGATTAACGAGGCGAAACTAATAGGCACGCCACGTCTCTTCTATGCTCAACACGCGAGCTGGCAGGACCCCTCGAGCGAGAGGAACTGGCATTGGAGAGTGGACAAGTGGATGGGAGGCGGAGGTATGGTTATGGACAGCGGCGCCCACTTCTGCGACACCGTTAGATACCTGTATGGCGACCCCGATACCGTCCACGCGAAGGTTCAACAACTTGAAAAGTGGCCACATAGAAAAGGAGACGCTATTGTTATGGACGCTCGGGAGGACACTTGGGTTGCCACCATCACCTTCAAGAACGGCGTCGTCGCCGTCTGGAGCTGGACAATGGCTGCACCCGGATACTCATTCACAAACGTCGTCCACTACGGTAGCAGAGGGTGTATAGTTGATCACGGCGACGTCTTCCACGGACCCTTCGGCAATGCTGAAATCATCATTCAGAATGTGTCAAGAAGGATCATTACGCCAATGTCGGAGATGCAGAGGGAGTTCCTTAGCCAGCTGGACGAGGTAAAGAAGAACGCCTTGTTTCCGCATGGATTCATAGACGGCGTCGTCATCGAATGCTACGACTTTCTTGATGCTATTGAGAAGAAGAGAAAGCCAGAGGTTGACGGCGAAACAGGCATGAAGGCCAAAGCCATCTGCGAAGCCATATACGAATCAGCCTACGTCGGCCAAACGGTACGTTATGATGATGTACTCAACGGGAAGGTTGAAGAATACCAGAAACCCATCAACGAACATTGGGGTTTATGACCGGGGAGCGAACCCATTCGCTTACGTTCTATAATCGTGTCCTAGGGCTGGTGAGGAATGGGCAGCATTGACCTGGATACGGTCAACCGTTTGGTTCTACGGAAACAGCATTTGACCGAAGAATCAATGATCGGTGACGTGGTCCAGATTGTGAGGGATATAGGCGGTCTCCATGCCACAAACTCCGAAACGCCTTACCTGTCACTTTTAGCCAGAAGCCGAGGCTTTACAAGAGAGCATTTAGATGAAGAGCAGTATGCAAAAAGAAATCTCGGAAAGATACGTTGCATGCGAGGAACAATCTACATCCTTGTAAAAGAGATGATTCCCACAGCCTATGCAGCAACCAGAAAAATGCTCGAGAAGTCTTCTAGGCGATATGTGGAGTACAGAGGCGTATCTGCCGAGAAATATAATGAGTTGTCAAAGTTGATTTTGGGCCTGTTAGAAGGCAAGGAGATGACTTCTTCAGAGATTAGGAGGATTCTCAGGACGCGATTGGATGTTTTAGCTATATTGTATCTTATGTGTGATCAAGCATTGCTGATAAGAAGCAGACCTGATAGGTATTCACTCTTTCTCGAGCACTTCCCAAACCTTAATCTTAGTGGAATGGACGAGGAGAAAGCAGTGACTCAGTTGGTCACGCAATACCTGAGTTCATTCGGCCCGGTGACTGAGAACGACATTGCCTGGTGGACTGGCCTAGGCAAAACAAAGATCTTACAAGCACTCAGCAACATTCAAAGAAGGACAGTTCGAATCAGGGCTTCGCATC
>CAYURV010000057.1:2561-6023 GCA_964447115.1 uncultured Candidatus Bathyarchaeia archaeon | reverse complement strand
TCTAATTAATATCGATGAGCTCTAGGGGTAAGATTCATGAGTCTCAAAGTGGCTGAGGGGATTGTAAAGGCTCTGGAGAAACTTGACGCGGATCTTGTTTTCGGCATACCCGGCTCTCAGACTTGTCCGTTTTATGATGCTCTCTTCTCTTCTTTGATAAGGCACGTCCTTGTTAGACACGAGCAGATGGCCGCCTACATGGCTGATGCATATGCCAAATTCACGGGCAAGCCTGGAATATGCGATGGAACAGCAGGACCCGGAGCCACCAACCTCTTAACGGGCATAGCCACAGCTTGGACGGATAGCAGTCCTCTTCTAGTCTTTACTGGTCAACAGCCTCTAAGCCACCTCGGGAAAGGAGCCTTCCAAGAGCTCGACCACGTATCCATCTTCAATCCAGTTACAAAATGGTCGACACGCCTATCAAAGCCTGAGAGAACCATCGAAACTATAACCGAAGCCTATAGGATAGCCACTTGGGGGAGACCTGGACCTGTACATGTAGACCTTCCACTCGATGTCCAGACCCAGCTAATAAGCCAAGAAAACACGAAACTCCTAAAAGAGTGGCCGTTTGAACTGTCTCCGCCTAGGCCTCTCGGAGAGCCTACCGGGATCAGAGAAGCCTCAAAGCTACTGGTTGCATCGTCAAAGCCACTGATAATAGCTGGAGGCGGCGTTCACTATTCTGGAAGGGCTTGGAAGCCTCTTCGAGCCTTGGCCGAATACTTGGAAGCTCCTGTAGCTACAACCTTCAATGGCAAAGGATCATTCCCTGAGGATCATCCTCTGTCTATTGGCAGAATGGGTTTGCACGCTCGCAACTATACTGACAAGGTTCTAGCCATGGCTGATGTGATTCTGGCTGTGGGCTGCCGCTTCGCTTCCTTGAGCACCAGACAATGGAGTAACATAAACCCGAATGCAGCTTTAATCCACGTGGACATAGACCCAAAGGTTATCGGGAAGAATTATCCGGCTAAGATTGGCATTGTTGGCGATGCTGGCAAGGTTTTGGAGGCATTGCTTGAGGAGGCTAGAACCTTACAGAGCGGGACTGGAAAGCGGAAAGACTGGGTCAGACTCTTAGAAGAAGCTAAAGAGGTTTGGAGAAGATCAAATGAGTACTTGGAAACAGTCCCTGAAGAGATACCTTTGAAGCCTCAGAGAGTCTGTTATGAGATCCGCCGGTTTTTTGACAGGGAGACGGTTTTCACGTTGGATGCGGGAAACAACAAGCTTTGGGCTTCAACATTCCTAGACATTTATGAGCCGTGTACATGGATTCAGTCTGGAAGTTTTGGACCCATGGGCTATGCGCTACCAGCAGCTATAGCCTGCAAGCTTACGAGTCCTGAGAGACTTGTGGTTGCACTATGTGGTGATGGTGGCTTTTATATGAGCCTTCACGAGCTCTCGACCGCGATTCAGGAAGCCGCCCCTGTAATCCTTTGCATCTTCAACGATATGGCCTTGGGAACGATAAAACATCATCAACAGGACTTCTACGGGAGAAAGTTCATATCAGTCGACCTCCTGAACCCGGATTTTGCGTCCGTTGCGGAAGCATTCGGATGCAGTGGCTTTGATGTGGAAAGGCTAGACCAGTTAAGATCAAGTCTTAATGAATCTTTAAGGGTCGTTAGAGACGGGCAGCCGGCTGTGATCAACATCCGCATAGATGGCAATGAACCTCTTCCACCATAAAAAACTCTTAAACATTCAAATATCAAAAGCCTGCTAGGTATACTTTGTCATATCTCTGGAAGGTCATACCATATGCATCCAGACAAGTCTCCAGGGAAGGTTCACAGTTTTCAGCTGCCCAGAAAGATCCTTTTTGGAGTAAAGGCTTCTGAAAAAGTCGGCTCAGAGGCTAAGGCGTCAGGCGGAAAAAGGGCCTTGCTGGTGACGGACGAGAACCTCGTTGGTATGGGAGTGGCCACAAAGATAGAGAAGTGCTTGGTCAAAGAAGGTCTTAGTGTGGATATTTTCAGTAGTGTAAAAGCTGAGCCGCATCTAGAGGTTGCTGAATCTGTAGCCGTAGCAGCTAGGAAGGGGAGATACGACATAGTTGTGGGAGTTGGGGGCGGAAGCGTTCTTGACATGACCAAGGTCGCAGCGATGTCCCGCACGAATCCCGGTCCCATGAGAGAATATTTGGGCGTTGATCTCGTGAAGAAGCCTAGTCTCCCAAGCATTCTCCTACCTACCACAGCAGGCACAGGCTCAGAGGTGACCAATGTTGCGGTTGTGACCGTCGCTGAGGAAGAGCTGAAGACCGCAATAATCAGCCCTTACATGCTTGGTCACGTGGCAATAGTAGACCCAAGTCTCACGTACAGTATGCCTCCCCGCCTCACCGCTTCGACCGGCCTGGACGCGTTGAGCCATGCTCTGGAAGCGATCATCTCCACCAATGCCAACCTGATCACTGATATATTGGCCCTGGAATCCATCAGGCTCATTTTCACACATCTGCCAAGGGCTTACGAAGAAGGTGATGCTGAAAGCAGATATGGAATGAGCCTCGGTTCCTTAACGGCGGGTATGGCCTTCGGGAACGCCGGTGTATGTCTAGGCCACGCCGTAGCATATACTTTCGCTGTGACCTACAATGTCACCCACGGTGTGTCATGTGGCTTAGCCCTACCATATGTACTCAGGTTCGTCGCTCCGGCGATCTCGTGGAAGCTACCTCAGATCGCGAAAGCTATGAACCTTGACCCACATAACCTGGGAACAAAGGAACTGACCTACCATATTACAGAGTCCATCTTCAAACTGATGTATGAGCTGCAAATGCCGAGGAGATTAAGAGATCTGGGAATACCGGCGGAAGCTTTACCAAAACTGGCAGAAAGACTTCTCACCTTCAAACGCTTGATTCAGAGAGTTCCGCGGCGGCTCTCAGAAAAAGACGCATTGACGCTCTTTGAAGAGATGTGGTAGTTGTAACCTGCACCATTGTCAGTTCATGATCCCATCTTATTTACGCTAGTCCAACTATCTCTAAAAGGCTATTTGTAAGTCTTATATGTCAATCTGCACGTATGTCTTCTCAAAGGAGTGGTAGGACTTGAGGCAGAATAGGCTTAGAGAATTGATGAGGAAAGGCGAACCAACCATTGGAACTCGCGTTCTCATCGCTTGGCCAGGTTTGGTCGAGCTGATAGGGCATACCGGAGCATACGACTACGTTGAATTTGTGAGCGAATATGCACCTTACGACCTTTATGACCTCGACAACCTAGCTAGGGCGGCTGAACTGGTCAACATTTCATCCATGATAAAGATCGACCAAGAACCCAGAACATACATAACCGGAAGAGCCTTAGCTGCGGGAATTCAAAACATGCTCTTCGCAGACATAAGAACTGTAGAAGACACGGAGGAGGCCGTACGCGCTGTGAGAGCTGAACCCAAAGGCTTCAGTGGCTTCAGGATGGATAGAAGAGT
>CAYURV010000057.1:0-2461 GCA_964447115.1 uncultured Candidatus Bathyarchaeia archaeon | reverse complement strand
GCGCTGTGAGAGCTGAACCCAAAGGCTTCAGTGGCTTCAGGATGGATAGAAGAGTGGGGTATGTCTCAAGCATAGCTTCAGCGGCAGACGTTGTCAAGATGTGCGAAGAAGCAATCGTAGCGTTGATGATAGAGAAGGCGTCCGCGGTTGAAAACCTAGAGGAGATTCTTTCAGTCGAAGGCGTAGACATGGTCCAGTTCGGCCCGTCAGACTACTCCGTCAGCATAGGCATACCGGGGCAGACCAAGCACTCAAAGGTCAGAGAAGCAGAGCTTAAGACTATAAGAACTGCCATGAAAATGGATGTGGCTCCTAGGGCGGAGATAGGGAGTCCGGAAGATGCACAAAGATATATTGACCTCGGTGTACGCCACTTCAGCATAGGCACAGATGTAAGCATCCTTCATAATTGGTGGAAAAAGAACGCAACCGAATTGAGGGAACTTCTGTCTAAGATCTGAAGACCGGCAAAGACCCTCAATATTCCCCGAAACAATTTCCATATTGAGGGTCAACGTCTTGGTCAGGGACGATCAGCATTTCCGTTACCGACGTCGCCGTTCTTCCCAACTATTAAATACCATTAAGCCAGCTTTACTAGCAGTGGAGAAGGAACTACCTTGTCCCAAGCGAAGATCATACGCGAAGAAGCGAAAGTAGCGGACCGTGTTCTTTCGGCAGTCCTTCTCGATATGAAAAACTGCTGCATAGTCTTCCTAAGTGAAGGCGAAGAAAGCCTCGGAACCCTTGCGGTCGCCTTGCCTCAACAGCCAGGTATGCTCGGTCCACCCCTTTCCTCGACCCTCTTAGGAGAACGGAACATAAACCTTTCTAGGCTGCTGGCTGAACGTCTCGCGCATAGCACGAAGAAGATGGTTTTGGTTTCGGTTTTTGTGAGGACCATGGATGAAAGGGAAGCCGGCCGCGCCTTTCTAGAGTTATTAGAACGGAGTATGAAGAAGATGGGGGATTTGAAATGAGCCTCAGATCGTTCCTTGAGAAGATGGAAGACCAGAAACAAGTAGTCCGTATAATCGACAAAATTTCACCGAGGTTCGAAATTTCGTCAGTCCTTAAAGCCTTTCCAGAGGGACCAATCTTCATCTTTGAGAATGTCGAAGGACACAGCACGAAAATCGTCGGAAATGTATGCGGCACAAGGAAAAGAATCTGCAAAGCCCTAGAAGTTAGTCCTGAAGGTTTGTACGGAAAACTTCTCGACGCACAGTTGAGGCCGGAATCCCCGAGGATTGTGGATGACGGGCCTGTGAAGGAGGTCCAAGAAGAGCCTAAGTTGTCTGAAATCCCTGTCTTGACCCACTTTGAAAGGGATGCTGGAGCCTACGTAACATCAGCTGTTGTCTCGGCTAGAAGCAGCGATGGGAAAATCGAAAACGTCTCCACACATCGCCTCCTAGTTCTGGATGATAGGCACCTCGCCATAAGACTTGTCCCAAGACATCTCCACAAGCTATGGAGCATGGCTAAAGAAGAAAGAAGAGACCTAGACGTAGCAATATCAGTAGGCGTCCACCCAGCTGTCTCTTTGGCCGCCACTTCGTCTCCTCCTTTCGCCGTCAGTGAATACGGTGTAGCGAACAGGCTCCTTGGCGGCGATCTTAAGATTGTAAGATGTGAAGAGGTGGAAGCCTATGGACCTGCCGATGCTGAGCTCATGCTTGAAGGGCGGATATCCTCTAAGGAAGAAGTGATGGAAGGACCGCTTGTCGACATAACTGGAACTTACGATATTCAAAGAATGCAGCCTGTGGTAGAGATAGTCAGCATCACGCATCGCGAGGACTATATCTACCAAGCGCTTCTGCCCGGAGGCCCAGAACATAGGCTTCTGATGGGATTACCCCGTGAAGCATCGATCTATGAAGCCATCTCCAAAGTCGTGCCTCGGGTTAAGGCCATAAATTTTACTAATGGCGGTTGCGGATGGCTGCATGCAGTAATCTCCATTGACAAGCAGACGGATGGCGATGCAAAGAACGCCCTCTTAGCTGCGTTTGCTGGACACCAAAGCCTTAAACACACCGTGGTCGTCGACTCAGACATCGACGTCTTCAACCCAGAAATGGTCGAGTGGGCAGTAGCCATGCGTTTCCAAGCTGACGAAGACTTAATCGTAATCCCCAAAGCACGAGGCTCAACGCTAGACCCATCAGGCGACCAAGAACAAGGGTTGACGACAAAAATGGGCATCGACGCCACCAGACCTTTACGTGTCCCAAAAGAAAAATTTGAAAAGGCAAAAATACCAGCCACAAAAAAAGCCACAAGGATCATCGGAAAAATTAAAAAAGGATACAAATGAGTAAAACTGTGTCATTTTCTTCAAATCTCTGGAGGAACGAAAATCAACAAATCTATAAAGCAATCCTTCTTGAGGGGATGACAAGTTGATTAGACGCGAGGTATTTTATTTTAAGAAAGCTGGTGAAAAGAACACTGA
>CAYURV010000056.1:0-6185 GCA_964447115.1 uncultured Candidatus Bathyarchaeia archaeon | reverse complement strand
ACGGAGCTTCTCAAACATTCTCTCTTCTCTCACGCCTTCTGAGCTCAGCTGTCAACTCCTCAAGCCTAGCTTGGTCCTCTTGAATCCTCCTCAAGACCTGTTCACGCTGCTGCTCCAATGATTGCGCGGTCTTCTCAAGTTCAGAGATGCGATTCGTGATCCCGTCTTTCCCCCCGCCCAGGGATTTCTCGATGGCTACACCTGCACCTACACCATATATCACCTTGTCTACCTCGCCTAACGTTGCCTTGATGTAAGACCCTCCACCTATCGGAACGAAGAGGGGCGCCTCTTTCTGTTCCTTTTCGAGACCTTCCAAAGTCCTTTTGGCGAGACTGAGCTCTGTGAAAGCCGCGCCTATCAAGTTTATCCTTGACTGCAAGGATTCCGCTGTACTTTCCAGAAGTCGAAGCTCAACCACGAGCCTTCTAAACTCCTCATCAGCTGTTATCTTGCGTTCGGCCTCGATCGCACCTTTGGGAGTCTTAGATGGCCTAAGTTTGCTCATCTTCAGCCTCCTCGACCTTTTCGATCTTTATGTAAAAGCGTTGGACCCTGTGCTTGCTTCCAAGAATCTTGTAAACCTCTTCGACAGCGTCTTCAGGCTTTAAGGCTCTAATCTCCTTTCGGAAGCTTGTCTTGAAGTTAGGCTTTGTTATCCTACCCACTACTTGGTATACCTTCACCTTACTCATCTCAATCAACTACACCTAAAGCTTGACCTATCATGAAGAGTTCTGGTCCTGTGGTGAGAGAACCAGCCACTGCAACGTTGCTGTTTCCTATAAGCCCCGTTGCTATATAAGGTATTCCGCAATTAATCGTGCCAACCCCCACTGAGACCTTCAAAACCTCCCTTAGAAGAGCCTCCTCTTCAGGTTTGATCATAGGATGGGCCATCACTCCCCTGTTGGTTGCAATCGTAAGAGAACCTACATAAGGTAGCCCTGCGACTTCTCCGGGAACGACTTCGACGTCCAAAGCGTCAGATATCAACTTGACATCCTCTTTTCCGAGCCTAGGGTCAACTACAGCTCCGCGATCGTTAGCTGAGACGAGGTTCCCGTAAGCCGTCTTATTCGTCGTCGCCACGGCTATGTTAACACCTGAAAGAGATTTTAAAGTAGCTAGCTCCTCATCCCATATGTGGCGAGGCAGAATAATGCCATATGAATTGGCGCAGACAAGACAACCCACAATTACAGAGCCGCCAATGTTGGTTCTTACAGTCTGCATCTCGAACCAATCCTCTAGTTTCTTTATCTTTGTCGCAGGTACTTGGCTGGGAATGATCATGAACCTATCCGTGACCCGGAGAAAGACGCCTATACTTGCACTGCCAAAAGTGTTCATGAGAAAAATCGGCAAAGGCTAGTCCCCTTCTGCAAGATGAACAGTCACAATGCCTTCGGTGTCCTTGACTGCTCGTATCCTTATCTTACGTGGCGGCTTCTCAATACCCTTGCTCCAGATCTTCTCATTCACCTCGTTAGCGATCCTTATCGAGCCCTCCTCAGCCTTCATGTGCCTTATGATAAAACTTCTGAGTATGCGTATGGCCTTTGGGCTGTGCTTCTTCCGAGGAACTACCCAAGCTCTTCCAAGCGGAACAGTGTACACACGCTCTTCGACGATGTCCTCTTCTCTTTCTTTCTCCTTTATGGGCGCAGGCTTCTCCTCTTCCTTCACCCTAGCCTCTTCGGCTTCAACAGGAGCCTCTTCTACCTCTTCCACGCTTCCCTCTTCCGAAGGCTTCTTTTCCTTTCCCGTTTCGACAGCCTTCATTCGTCACGCCCCTCATGCTCTTATCTTGGTTCGACGCCAGTGCCTTCTTCTAGGATTAAACCTCACCCTGCGTAGGGTCCTCACGACGACCCATGCTGGTACAGGCTTACTCTTTTTGCCAGCCTTTATCAGCCTACGTTTCTTTGCTGTTGGCTTGTACCTCGCCACACCTAGATCCTCCTGATCTTGATATCTTTACGGCTCTTCTGCAGCTTTCTCAAAATCTCCTTCAACTGTCTATCGTCAATCGGAAGTGCTATCTTTCCCTGCTGGGCTATCTGGATCAGCTGGAGCTCAAGCTGCGAGGCGTATTCAGGCCTAACCATCTTAAGGTTCGTAAGCCTTTGCCTCGCTTCGGGCGTAAGTATCCTACGCATCGCAGTCTGTTTTTGCACCTCGAATTCCTTTTCGGCCTGTGCCTGTTGCTGCTCTTCTAGCAGTCTTTGTTGCAATTCCAGAAGCCTCCTTTTCCGTAATGCCTCGAGCTCCTCTTCCTCGCCCATGCAAGTACACCGTCTTAATATTTCTTAAGCTCGGAGATCTCTTTTTCCAGTTCCTTTTTGATCTCTGTCGAAACCATGTCCAGTACTCTTCTCCCTTCCGGAGTGACCACACGTCCTCTCTGTTTCAAAGTTACCAAAAGCCCCGCTTCTTCAAGCTGTTTAAGAGCTTTTCTCACTATCGCGCCGCTGCCCTTCCTTGTATGTTCTGGTTTTACCCCTCGATCTTTTCTTCCGCCGTACTCTGATCTCAAATGTTCTATGCCAATAGGCCCTTTCATGTAGGTTTTCCTAAGCAAAGAAGCGCAGCGAACATACCACCAATCTATATTCTGCGGGGCCTTTTCGGCATGAACGCTGGTTTTCACGTAGGGAGCCCACTGAGGAGGCTTTATGGCCTCTATGTTATTTTTTAGATATTGAGCTAGTCTTTCAATCAGTAATGAAGGCGGAACGTCGAAGGGTGTCGGCAATATGTTTCCTTCCGACTTTCTTGGTATTCCTCTGAGTATTCTAGAGAGTGTCTTATAAATACTTTTTAGCTTTCTTCGACCTATAAAGGGTGAAGGTGTGCCCACGGAGCTGGACGATTTTCGATCCTGTTTGCTCGGCGACCTTCCAGGCTATCTTTTCCACTTCCTGATCTACTAGGGCTGTCTTCAGTATCTTCACTTTCACGACCTTTCTTTTGTCTAGCCGCTTGGAAATTTCGTTCACTAGGAAGTCTGTTGGCCCCTTCTTCCCAATGTTAACGGTTGGCTTTTCACCAGTCGCTGCAACATGCCTTGGCTTCCGTACCACGCGTCTGGTCATTATCTTGTCTTCCTTTTCAGTGGCCTTCTCATAGATGCGCCACAATACAAACATGTGATGACGACATGCGACTCTCTACGAGGCTGGACACGAATGCGAGAGCCAACCCCGGGCAAGATAAACCTTTTGCAGTGCTTGCAGACATATGGGCGGTATTCTCGAGGAAGATGAAGCCGTGTTCTCATGGCCATCTTTCTGGCAATCTCGACATATCTTTGTGCAAGGTCGGGCTTAACGTGGATAGCTTCCCTAGCAAGGTTGAAAAGGGTCTCTATCCGCTGAAGCGCTATTCGCCTCGGGTCTGTAGTCATGTCTCTACGCCTTTGAGAGCTATTTAGAAACGTATATTTAAGCAGTCATCTGAGAGGTAATCACATAGAGGGGTTAACCGTTACATTTTTATGTAGCATTACACTTCTACGTACATTGAGTCGACAGCAGATATGAGAGACTTCATCATAATTAAGGACCCAGAAGTAGCAAAATTATTCGCTGATTCCAATAGAAGGGATATACTTCACAATCTGAGACAACGTGAAATGACACCATATCAGCTGGCGAAAGTACTTGGTAAAAACGTCTCATCAATATCTCATCATCTCAGCGCCCTAGAGAAAGCTGGTCTAGTGGAGCAGACAAGAACATCGATCAGGGGGAATCTTGTTGAAAAATTCTATCGGGCAATGGCCGATAAGTTCATAATCTCTTACACCCTCAGCGAGGGGCTCGTCCCAGGTTCAGAAGATATCGCCCATTGGTCGAGAGAAGTCTGCAAAGGAGCCATCAAGAGTCTAGAAGCCTTCAGCTACGATGTTCCGAAGGAAAAAGAGGACAGGCTGCAGGAACTTATAGAGAAATACTCATCTCATGAAAATATCGCTTTTGAAGAGGTCATCTCGCGACAGAAGATGCCGATTGACGTGAGCCGACCATCCCTAAGACTTCTTCTATCGCTTTTAACAAATCTTCGCTTAAGTCGAAATTCAGATTACGCGAATATGCTGAAAGAGATCTCCGCCATGATTAGTGAAGGGAAAGAAGCCTAGGAAGGATGAGATCTAGTGTCATTAATCAAGAGTTTGTCAAGATACATGCTAAGAATGTGGTACATAATGGCACTGAGCATCACGTGCATCGTGATATCGACGTACATCAGTGTCTACATACCTCAACTGTCTGGAGCAGTGATAAGGAACATTCTGGGAACGGGAGATTTCAGCATTTTAATATGGCTGGTAGTCCAGATACTGGCGTTGACAGGAGTTCTCGCCGTCTTCTCCTTCGTCACGCGCTATGCGAATGGCTACTTTTCCCAGAAAGTCGTATACGAGGTTAGAAACGACGCTTTTAAGTCTATCCAGAGGCAATCTTTCGGCTTCTTTGATAAGGTCAACACCGGTCAGCTCATGTCCAGAGCCACAACTGACGCTGAGAGGATAGGCCAGTTCCTAGGGTGGCAGTTTAGGATGTTAATAGAATCGCTCTTTCTCATTGCGGGGGTTGTGGTATCGATGGTCTTGATTGATGTGGAACTAACTGTTCTGTCCTTTTCGACAGTGATGCTTCTCTTCATCAACTTTGTTATGTTTGGGAAGAAGATAAGGCCTATCATGCACACATCCAGAGAACAGTTCGGGTCCATAACATCGGTCTTGTGGGAGAACATAACGGGAATAAGAGTCATACGTTCTTTCGTAAGGGAGGAATATGAGAAAGAGAAGTTTCAGAGACCGAGCGAGGGTTACTACGAGACGATGATGAAATCTGTGAAACTCAGATCCGTTTTCATGCCCTTGTCAAGCCTCATCGGCGGATCTATTACAGCACTCATCTTCTGGTACGGCGGAGTTCAAGTCATATTCAACCGTTTGACCATTGACATGCTCTACGTTTTCAGCAATTATGTAGTAATGTTAATGAGACCTATAGGGATGATGGGGATGGTTTGGACAGGATACCAGCAGATGGCGGCAGCTGCGGAAAGAGTCTTCGAGGTCATCGATGCCGTGCCAGAGATTAGGGACAAGCCTGACGCCCAAACCTTACCTCCTATCAAAGGACACATAGCATTCAAGGACGTTTCTTTTGGCTACGACAAGGACAAGCTAATTCTTAAGAATGTCAACCTCGAAGTAAAACCCGGGGAAACTATTGCCCTCTTGGGGCCCACAGGCTCAGGCAAGAGCACAATCATCCGTCTTTTGCCGAGATTTTACGATGTGACCTCCGGAAGAATTCTTGTCGATGGATACGATGTAAGAGATGTGAAGCTCGAGTCGCTGAGAAGATGCATGGGCATTGTGTCCCAAGAAATTTTCCTGTTCAATATGACAGTTAAGGACAACATTGCTTATGGGAACCCCACAGCATCGATGGAGGAAATAGAGAGAGTAGCCAAGATTGCTAACGCTCACGATTTCATCATAAATCTGCCTAACGGATACGACACCATCATCGGAGAAAGGGGAGTTACTCTATCGGGTGGTCAGCAACAACGAGTCGCGATAGCCCGAGCATTGCTTATGAATCCACGAATACTCATCTTAGACGATTCGACCTCAAGCGTCGATGTAGACACGGAGTATGAAATTCAACAAGCCCTAAGCGCTCTACTCAAGAATCGAACCACCTTCGTGATAACCCAGCGCATCTCCACGATTAGACACGCAGACAAGATCCTGATATTGGAGGATGGAAGGATAGTTGAGGAGGGGAATCACGACTCTCTGATGGACAAGAAAGGAGGCTACTACAGAATCTACGAGACCCTTTACGAGGCGCAGAAAGAGATTATCCAACCAGAGGCTGGAATCGGAGATCCTCAGACGGACAAGGAATCTGCATCAAGCAAAGAGAAGGAGGAAGTTTAATTGGGCATGCGTCCTCCTTTCCATGGACTCGAGCAAGAAATAACAGAAAGAAAGACAGCAAGTAGAATCCTTATTTCAAGGCTTTTCAAATACATTGCGCCATACAAGAAGAGGCTGGCCTTTATTTTTGCAGCGGTGGTGGTTACATCTGTCACGGGCATCGTCAGCCCATACATTCTAGGTCGAGACATAGTCGCTAAGTACATTCTACGATCCG
>CAYURV010000055.1:0-6202 GCA_964447115.1 uncultured Candidatus Bathyarchaeia archaeon | reverse complement strand
ATCACCGAGGCAAAAGCTATGTTCAAGAAGTGGGGAAGAGAAAGTGTCAGAGCCATAGCCCTATCATGTTCCTCAACATCAACGACGATCATCTCAACATCCGGAAAGAGATTCTTAGCCAGTCTGAGCTCTAAAGCAGGATCAGAAACAGGAATCAATGCAATCTTTTCCCCTGTGAGTTTCTGAATGCCAGGACCAAAAAGGGGGTGAACAGACAAGGTCCTAATATCTAGTTCCGAAATCTTTCTCAGAACTGGGATCACGGATGATTTGAGTGAGGATATTTCCATAACCATGGAGAACCGTCTGAATTGGGGAGCCATTTTCATCAGAACTCGCGGCGTAACGTCGATTGGTGTAGAGAATACAGCTAGATCCGCATCTTCCACGGCTTCAGGATTGCTCTGGGCTAGTTTTGCTCCAGTTGATCTTGCGACGGTTTTAGCCTCCTCATATCTGCTATCCGAAAGGACGACCTTGTGCCCTTGCTTGAGGAAGTATCCTACAAGCAACCTTCCCATCCGTCCTGCTCCGCCAATAACTGCGACCTTCAAGTATTATCACTCCTGAGTCTACGCATACTTTGGCTTTTTAATCCTAGTAAGTCTCTCTGGACTCGTTTTGACTCTTCGAGGAGGAGCTTCAAAAGCTTGAGGCAGAAATCCCTATCCATGCCATATGTTTGGCATGCGCTAAGAACGTCGCTCCTTAAGTCTTCCTCGACTTTTGGACTTTCTATGGGCAGGTTCTCTCGGATTTTGATCTCACCTATTCTCTTCGCCAATTGAAGCCTCTCTCCGCATAAACGAATGATCTCTAAGGTGACCTCAATGATCTCGTTCCTCAGTTCGGCTAGACTGGTTTCTTCGGTCAAAACCACTCCTCCAACAAAGCCAGAGACAGCTAAGAATACTATGCAGCCTTCGATTTATAAAAGTAAAAACTTCTATCAAGTACTACAGGGCTTATGTGCCTTCTCTGCAAACTGTACAAGGTCTTGTATGCTGTTCACTGTCGGAAAACCAGATTCCTCAGGTGATGTAACCTTCTGATCACATTTCTTGATAAGGACGAACTTGAGACCGGCTTTCTTTGCACATTCTCCATCTGACCAGTGATCACCAACATATAGGGCTTCTTCTGCTCGTACGCCTAGGAGACTTAACAGATGGAATGCATGCTCGGGGTTGGGTTTCGGGTTTTCGACATCGTCCCTAGCGACAACAGCATCAAAGAATTTGCTCAGCCTAAACTTGTTGAGTATTTTCTCAGCGTATTTGTGGCAACTTCTCGTCATGATGCCTATCTTCAGCCCCATTGCTTTCATAGCTTTCAGAGTCTCAGGCACAGATTCAATGAGCGAAGCCCTAGGCAAAGATTCGAGCTCAACCCTGTTCATTATATCCGATACCTTGCTGAGAATGCTTCTTATTTTTTCTTGAGAGACACCCTTCCTTCTTAGATCCTCAACAGCTATGTTTGTGATCTGAAAGTTTAGCATGTCGTTGTTCAAGAGACCTGGTGTCACCCCAACGGTTTGGAGGTATTCTATAATCCTGGACTTCATCTCTTTAAAGGGAATTGCCGTATTGATCAATGTCCCATCAAGATCGAAGATAATAGCCCTCAAGGAACCTTCAACCTACCTGTTCCATTCAGGTAAAGAAACTAAGCCACTAATAATATTTCGCATGTGGCATGACAGATGACTCACTTCATGATAAAGCCAACATCCATATGTCTTTTGGCCTATGCTACTTCTTATAGGGGATCAAACAGAGCAGGCATAATTGCTTGTTTGTATTGTTTTTGAAACAGTGTTCAACGTTAGGCGGGACAAAGACCACGTAGCCGGGGGATATCCTCTTCACAGAGCCGCTGCAGACCGCAAGTCCCTTTCCGTGTAGGATGAAGATCTCGTGTTCCCAATCGTGCGAATGGAGAGGAGTCTGCCCACCAGGTTCGACCTCGAAACACCTCATCGCAAAGTTTTCCGCCCCATCCTTCTTGGAAATGAGCCATCTCACCTGGACGTCTTTCGCCCCAGCTTCTTCAACCCCTTCCAAGGCAACATCTGTATAATGAAAGGCCTTAAACCCCAATTCCCTGCCTCCATAACAATCTAAGGTATGCTGTTTTAATACTTAGGTTGCCTTAAAACCCTTATTGTTGACTTACCAGATTGTATAGCCGCCATCTACCACCAAGTCGTGTCCAGTGACATAATTCGCAGCCTCAGAAACAAGGAAAATAATCGCCCCAACAATATCCAAAGGCTCAGCAAACCTTCCTATAGGTACCTGAGGCTTCCAGTAATCTGCATACTCCGGCTGACTCTTCAAGAGGTCCTCAACTAAAGGTGTCAAAGTGTAACCAGGGCTGACACTGTTGACATTTATGTTGTATTTTGCCCACTCGCCAGCTAGGCTCTTCGTCAGCATGACGACCCCAGCCTTAGAAGCATTATAATGAGCCTGAGGCTGAGGCTTATTCACGATATTTGCGGACATGGATGCTATGTTAACAATCTTTCCATATCTTTGCTTGATCATCAGCCGCCCAATAGTCTGGCACATGAGAAAGACTCCATTCAAGTTTACATTCAGCATTCGATCCCAATCCTTTTCACTCATTTCGTCAGCCCGAGACCACTGCCCTATCCCATGGCAGTTCACTAAGATGTCTACTCGACCAAAACTGTTAACAACCACCTTGACCGCATCCTCAACTTGCTTGGAATCTGTTACGTCTGTGGGTAGGGCTAGAACCTTGACTTGGAACCGCTCTTCGAGCTCTATTTTTAGGTTCTTTATACTCTCGGCGTTGACGTCTAGCAATGCAACGTCAACACCGAACTCAGCAAAGCCATGTGCTATCGCGCTGCCGATTCCCCCACCACTACCTGTCACCACAGCCTTCTTCCCAGACAACTCAAACAGTCCCTTAACAGATTTTAGAAGAGTAGCACTCATTAAAACCACCTAGAGAAACTGTTCTGAAATGTAGGTTTAAATAACTTTCCGAAGGTACTCTTTACAGTGAAACGTATGCTTGGAAAGCTCGAAAGCTCGATCCGTGGAATCCTCAAGATCGCATCTCTTTATTTCTCAGCTATCCCGTCCATCTGGGTTGTCTTAAACCCTTTATTATACATCATGTTTCTTCCTCTGGGCGTACATTTCGCTATGACACTACCGTGACCCTTCTTAAAGGATTTACCAGACCCCTTTGGTAGAGGTACGACGCTGTACTTCCTCTCGTTCGTGTACTATGCATTGATAATGGATAGTGGGTGGTCATTTTTCTGGTTCATGGTTGATAACACCTTAATGCTAGCTGGCACTTGCATGTTCCTATGGAGCTTCGCGTCTTGGCTGAAAAGCCATGGCAAGCTGATATCTAGTGGACTATACAAAATAGTTAGGCACCCGCAATACTTAGGATTGATTGTCGCTGTATTGGGACTCTCGTTAAGATCGGCAAGGCCCATGGCATTCATCTCTTGGGGAACAATGACATACATATATGTCTTGTTGGCCTATCTAGAGGAGCAAGTCTTGTCAAATAGGATCAGAGAAGAATACATGAAGTATAAGGCGAAAACGTGGTTTATGATCCCCACCCCAAAGGTTTCAGTCAAAGGACTCTCTCGCCTTGGACCTATAGCCGTAACTCTTGCTGCAACATCAGTATTGATCAGTTACATCCTAACAATAATCTACATCTCCCCTCATCTTGTTGTCTCCTTGAGAAACGTCGCATACTAGCCCCGGAATAGGCTTACAATGGACTATAGCTATCTTGATACGCACAATAGATGATATCATTGGCAGTATACACTAGGAAACCGTCGGTTTGACATACTGAATTATGCCGCGTTGCCCGTTTATTAGCCACTCAGGGTCTTCTGCAGCAATCCTCTTAATCTGACCATGTGCCTTCTCAGTTAGGAGTTGTACATTATTACCAAGAATTTCCTTTTTGAATGAAACCAAATGCTTGATGATAAAGGAAGGATAATCATTCTCAGCGATCACTTCATCTATTATCCTCGGCTTACGGTGCAATATTGTCTTCTGAGCGAAAGAGTCGACTTCAGAAGTCATAAGATAACCTGGAAGGTTCTCTTCGGCTTTCAAAAAAGGAGGACCTATTTCAAGCAGTCTACATGCAATTCAGAGAAAAATTTCGGGGGAACTCCTAAAGCTCTGTTCAACCGCGAAAGCCCGACAGTACATTGCTTCCGCCCCGATTCCACTGAGATGCACGAGAGCCAATCTAGCGATTAAAGTCCTATTACAATAGCACTGAACCTTAGCTCTCTCTTAGAGCTTCCTCATATTTTTCGAAAAGAAGCTCTAACGCTCTTCTGAAGGCCTCAGCCCTGCTCGAGAATATCCTCTTCACATCTATGAGCTGTTCCAGCTTCCTCAGATAATCATTTGATACGCCAAGTTTTACGACTATCTCTTCGTACTCCTTCTCTTCACTTGATCTTTCGGCCAAGGCTACTTCCTCATTTTCACTATAAAGAATCTAACAGTTTAACTATATAAAAGTTATTGAAATGTGAACTTGAATTTAAAAATTGTGTAACTTTTGGTATAATACTCTGGTATACTTGCTGCATAATATGTTGGAATATTTATGTATAATAAGTATTAAACTTCTAGATGGAATCTAAGTTCACTTTTAGAAAACTTTATATCTTCCTTAAGATTATCTTAGTTCACGTATATTTCAGAAACATTTCGTTAAAGGAGAGAAAAAGAAAGAATGGAGAAAAGCGTTGAAGAAATAGTGAAGCGAGCAGTTTCAGAGAAGAGCATCGAAGACATTGCCAGAGAAGCCATTCCCACGATAGCCGTACTAGGCATCGGAGGGGCAGGATCCAACATCGTCTCTTGGATGAAGGAGAAAGAGGTCTCAGGAGCAAAGATCTACGCATTGAATACTGACGCGAAACACCTTAGCATTACAAAGGCAGACAAAAGGATACTGCTTGGATTCCAAGTGTGCGCGGGGCTCGGGTGCGGTGGCTTCCCAGAGCAAGGCTCAAAGGCAGCTGAAGAAAGTTCAGATGAAATAGAAAGGGCAATAGCTGGTTCCGGCTTAGTCTTCGTAACAGCAGGCTTGGGCGGTGGAACCGGAACAGGCGCTTCACCAGTGATAGCAAAGATCGCTAAGGACATGGGAGCGTTGACGCTAGCTGTTATCACGATCCCGTTCCAGGTCGAGAGGGCAAGATTGGTAAAGGCCAAAGAAGGCTTAGGAAGACTTGTAGAGAGCTGCGACGCTGTAATCGTGATTGACAACAACAGGCTGAGAAAGGTAGCGGGTAACCTGCCACTAAGCGAGGCGTTCGGAGTCGCAAACGAACTGATAGCGACCTTCATAAAGAACGTATCTGAGACGATAGCCATTCCAAGCCTCGTGAACCTAGACTTTGCTGACTTAAAGGCAATCATGACAGGAAGTGGAGTCTGCGCTATAGGCGTTGGAGATGGCATGGGTGACACTAAGGTCGAGGACTCTGTTCAGAAGGCACTGAACACTCAGCTGCTTGACATAGGGGACCTGAAGAAATGTGAAGGTGCACTGGTCCACATCGAAGGCGGTGACGACATGACATTAGAGGACGTTAACAGGGCTGGAGAGATAGTCATGGGTACGGTCTCGCCTACTGCTAGGGCCTCGTGGGGAGCTAGAGTGAACAGCAAGATGCAAGGTGCTATGCGTGCAACAGTCGTCTTAGCCGGCGTCGAGAGCCCATTCCTAGTTGAGGGGCTTTCACCATTTGGTGCGCTGAGACCGAAGGTAGGAAAAGAAGTCGAAGTACTCGAGAAGCCTCCTGCAGAGGAAGAAGTAAAGAAAAAGCGAAGATGGTGGTAGCCTTCGCAGAGAGCCGCATCTAAAGACCAGAGGGGGACAAGACAATCCCACAAGTCGAAGTAATCGTTTATGCGATCTTCGTCTTCGCCATCTTTGCAGTAGCAATCATGCTCTATATCGCCTATAAAGCGTTCAAAACTCCCACGCTCTTCTATGCCTCTGAGGAATCAGTTGCCGAGCTTGCGACACGACTTAGCTGTCCTAAATGCAGAATGAGAAGATTAAAGCCAACAGGCCAATATACTTTAGAATGCGAAATTTGCGGCTTCTCGTTCAGTATGGGCACAGTGGCCAAAAGGGAAACAGAGTA
>CAYURV010000054.1:0-6228 GCA_964447115.1 uncultured Candidatus Bathyarchaeia archaeon | reverse complement strand
TCGGAGTCGATACGCCGATGCAGATCAAACCTTTGGCATCCGCTCCTCCGAAGACGCCTGCGTAGAAAAGTAGGAGAGCGAAAAATGTTGCAGCAGCTATTGAACCGAGAGAGATCCATAGCAACTCAGGTGAGAAGTATAGTCTTGCAACAGTCAGGGCCGCTCCTACTGGAGCGAAGAGCAGCCAAACAATATTTGAAACCTCTCTGGTCTTGAGGTCGCTCCAAGAGCCGTATCCGAGAAACCCGAGTACAACGAGAACAGAGGTGAGGTTGATCACATAGTCCAACAGGGGCTCCTCTCAACTCTTTTCAATCAACGCAAATGTAGCTGGTCAATGTGTGGAATAGTCAAATATCAAGCTTGGCTAAAATCATTACCTATTAACCGTTTCTAGATTTAAAGAAACGTCACAGATATGTCAAAATCGACTTATTAAGGACACAACGCTTAATTAAGTGGTCACGAATACACTCAAAAATAGAAAGTATTCGGTGGAGTGAGAATGAAGAAAATCTTGAAAGGGAAGAAGGGCATATCAATGATACTTGCAGCGCTACTCTTGGTTGTCATCGTCGTCATTATCTCAGTGATCGTCTACGCTTGGTCGACAGGGCTTCTGGGTAGCTTAATGCCAGGCGCTCCTTCTGTGAAGGAAGGTCTTTCAATGGACGCCTACACCGGGGATATACTCGGTGGCTATACGCTTCAGATAAGAAATGTCGGAACCAGTGACGTTACCATCACCAGCTACTATATTGAAGAAGCTGGGAAGGTAGTAAGCGGACCAAACGCTATGACGCAACTCATCTCGGTGAACACTGTCCAACCGGTAACTATCACTGCAGGCTCTACGATTCCCCCTTGGACTGGCTTTCAGTCAGGGCATTCATACACAATAAAGCTCTTAACGACCAAAGGAACCCAATTCACCTTCAACATAGTCGCTTAAACACCTCGGCTTCGAACAAAGCCCTTTTAAGCTCCCAAACCTTTTTTTGAAAGCGTTCCCGTCGAGGCCGGATGCAAGTCATATGGGAAAGTATAGTAGAACAATACGGAGATTTGTAGGCAGTAGAAGAGCCATAAGCACACTGCTAGCGAACGTGATAGTTATAACCATGGTCATCTCACTCGGTACGATGCTTTACATATGGACGACAGGTGTGATGGGTGCCTATCAAGGTGCAGCTGGAATCTGGTTCTTAACCAGAGGCGAAGTTATGAAGGAGCGATTAGCGATAGAGGAGGTTTGGTTCACAAACATAGCCCCTGGAGATCAGAAGAATATTACAATCTACATAAGGAATGTTGGAGCCAATGAGATCAAGATAGCAGCTGTCTATGTGAACAGCACTCAAGCCTGGACTGGAACGAAAGCTATCAATATCGGTCAAGTCTCCCGCATCTCCTTGGATTTGAGGCTTTTGACAGCAAATAACAAGTGGGGTAAAGGCTGCGTCACATACATCTCAGTCGCGACCTTGCGAGGAACAGTTGTTAAAGGATACTGGCAGGCCCCTGTTTGAGGTGATATGGAATTGTTGAAACGCTTTGCAGTGGGAAGGAAGGGGGTGGGCACAATACTAGGCGCAGCCTACTTCATCATAATAGTGCTTGCCATATTCAACCTGATAATGTGGGAAGCCAATCAATACGACGCCTACCAGCAACTTGTCGGTCAAATGAATCAAATTGACCAAGACAGAGCGAGCGAGAATCTACAGTTCTTTTACCCTGGGTTGACTGACTTCCAGCCTCTGGGATCCGGCAAGTACAGTTTCAGTCTGCTTGTTCGAAACAACGGAGGCATAACAACAAGCGTAGCCCGCATATACTTCGTCAACTGTTCAGATACCTCTTCAAATGCGCTGACGACAATCGAAAAGGGCACCAGTGGAGTCAACTACTTCACAAATGGCTTCATCAACCCTGGAGAAAACAATCACAAGATAAGCGTTGTAACAACTCTTGATATGTATACTGCGTCAATTCGAGCGGAACCCTTCTATATACATGTGGCAACAGAACGCGGAAGAACTTTCAGCACCTTCTACCCGATAGCAGAGGCACTCCCTCCGGGTGGAAGCGTACCCTACATAGATATCGGTCCATTAAGATTCGTGTTCGACTACAACTCATTAAACTATACTACTATAAACCAGCAACAACCTACCCAAGGTTGGAACTTCAGCTACACAGGGGGTACGAAGATCATGTTCTTTGTGAAGGTTATTGACATTGATACAGTGTCAGACATCAAACTGTTAAGATACTGTGTTTTCGACTGCATTGAGATGGCTGCCACAGGTGCTAGCCAAAAAATAGCGTCATTCTACATTGTAGATAAGAACAGCAAATATCCGCCCAGTATGATGTATGCGTATAATGAAAACACAGCTCAGATACTCCCTCATGCTACAAAGGGTGCTGGGGGAAGTCCCGACACGCTATTTCCTCAAATCATCGTATTTGGCGCCTCTGTATGGGGAACAAACGAACCTAAGGAACTATACGTTGGCTCAGATAAAGCGTACTCGTATCTTGTGTTGATGGGCTTCTATTATCAATTTCCAAAGGACACTAAGTATACTTACGGCGTTACGGTTCCTTTCGTAGGGATAAGGGTCAACACCCCCACTTAGCATGGAAGAGATGAAGTAGATGAGCGCTAAAGATGATGTGGCCGGTAAGAGAGAGGAGGCAACCTCGCAAATTCAAGGCCGGCGTACGGATCGCGCTAGATCCGGGATCCCAGGTTTCGACGAATTGACAAATGGAGGTTTGATAAGGAACAGAGCTTACCTAATCGCTGGTTCAGCTGGAGCGGGCAAGACAATCTTCTCGATGCAGTTCATTCACACTGGGGCAGCAAAGTACGGAGAGAACGGAGTCTACGTGGCTCTAGAGGAGACTCCTGAACAGTTGAGGAGAGACATGTTCAGCTTCGGATGGAATTTGAAGAAGCTTGAGAATGAGGGTCGGCTGGTCCTCCTAGATGCGTCTTCGAGTAGAGTTGCTTTCGGTAGCGAAGAGAAATTCGTTGTTCCTCGACCTTTCACCTTGGATACGTTGCTTTACGAGGTCAACCGTTGCGTTGAGAAGATAAAGGCTAGGAGAGTTGTGATCGACTGCTTGGACGCGATGGGTTTGCATGCTAAGGACCTCGAAGAATTTAGAAAGTCTCTTCTCAAACTAATTATGATTCTAAAGTCTTCCGGATGCACTATCGTACTTGTATCAGAGTCGTTTGATGGAAAGAGCCCTAGCCGGTATGGAATTGAGGAGTTCGTCACAGATGGCATAATAATGCTTCATCTCTCACTGGACGAGAATGTATCAGAGGAGATGACTCTCGACGAGAGCCCCGTGGAAGGAAACCTGCTGCAGGAAAGCAAAGCTTGGAATAGAACGCGTAGCAGGAGGATAGAAGTCCTAAAGATTAGAGGCAGCGACCACTCCCATGCCTTACATAAATTCACGATAACGCAAGACGGCGTCGTCATCGAAAGCAGCCCCGAAGTGACGAGAAGGATTAGAAAAGCAGCGTTTAAGACCCGCGCCGTCGAGTGAATCCAAAGTGGCAGATGATGAAAGAGAAGAAGATGAGAACAGGTATCGGAGGTCTCGACGAGAGGCTTGGAGGAGGGCTCCCTAGCGGGAGTCTAGTTCTAGTTCTAAGCAACTCAGAAACCGCACTTCGGATGTTCTGTCAACAAGTTCCTTACAACCTCGCTTCTACTGGCCACAGGGTCTTCTACCTGACGATTATAAAGGAACCTCAGTACATAAAGGAGGAGATGGACCTCTACGGATGGAAGACTGCTAGCCTTGAAGAAAAAAGGAGATGGACCTTCATCGACAGCTACACCCGTAGGATAGATGCGCTCCTTTTGAAGGCACCGAACAGTCTGGCAGATTCGCAGTTTGATCTGTCTGTGTCGATTCGAACTGAGATTCTATCGAAGCTGGGAGATGAAGATGTTGTTGTGGTCGACTCGCTCTCCGATGTACTTCTTGAGCAAGAGCTTCATTATGTTGTTGAACTCATTGAGATACTCTCGGCGCAAGTTCGGAGGATTGAGGGACTGGCTTTTATGCCTTTGATACAACCTATGCATGACGACAAGACCTTAGCTACGCTATCGCATCTTGCGGATTCCGTTATCGACCTTGCGATAGGGGAGACCCACTTCGAAGGTAAGATACGTTTCTGGAAGCTGAGAAGGGCGCGATCTGAACCCCTCTTCCTTCCTTTCTCAATAACAGAGAGAGGGATAATGGCTGAGACATTTAGACGAGTCATGTAGAGTTGCAGGTTTATGGAGCGAGAAGTACTACTGAATGAAGTTGTCAACCCGAAAACGAACTACGATGAGAGAGAGATACAACTCATCCGGATGGAATTGGAAAGCTACTATCAGAAGAAGTACGGGAAAGAAGGCAGGAAGAGACTTCGATACGATATTGAAACCCTATCGATGCCCAATGCTGCAAAGAGAGGCTTTCTGAGTAACATCTTTTCGAGAGTAGACTGGAGGATCGGCATCTCACAACTCTACAATAGCGTCGTCAACACTCAAAGAGGTCGCGATCTATCCAGATATAGCACGACTCAACTGGCTGTCTTGGATCGATACCACCTCAATGAGCCTTTCGCGGAGGCGGTGATCGTCAAGGAGAATAGCGGGCAAGTCAAATATCTGGTCTCAGAGGTTTCTCTTTCAGAAGTTGAGAATAAGCAACTCGACCAGATAAAAGAGCTCCTCACGGACGAGCTTAAAGTCAATTTTAAGAAGTTGGGATCGAGTGAGAAGACAGCTGATTACCTGAAAAAGCAGATTCGAACCGTAATCAAAAATTACAGGTTGAAGGTGGACCCCGCATCATTCGACAAGATTGCGTACTACATCATTAGAGACTACGTTTACTTCGACAAGATCGACCCGTTGATGAGGGACCCTAGAATAGAAGATATCTCCTGCAATAGTTATGGGCTTCCAATATTCATCTGGCATCAGCAGTACGAGTCGATCCCCACGAACGTTGTCTTTCAGACGGCTGAAGAACTAGACAAATTCATAGTTAAACTGACCTATATGACCGGTCGAGCTATCTCGATAGCTCAACCGGTTGTTGACGCAAGCCTTCCTGATCAATCTCGTATACAGTTGACTTACGAGAAGGAGGTCACTCGTAGAGGGTCGTCTTTCACTATTAGGAAGTTTCGAGAGAGACCTTTCACGATAACCGACTTGATAGTCTTCAACACGCTGTCGCCTGAGATGGCAGCCTACTTCTGGTATATCATTGAGAGACAAGCTTCAGTTATGGTTGTCGGAGGAACAGCTTGTGGAAAGACTGTCACCATCAACATGCTGTCTATGTTCATCAAGCCGACAGCTAAGATAGTCTCGATAGAGGATACCGCGGAGCTTCAGCTACCACATGAGAATTGGCTTCCTTCTGTCGTGAGGACGGGCTTCGGCGTAAGCGGGAAAGTCTCGGAGATATCGCTGTATGACTTGCTCAAGAACGCGATGAGGCAGAGGCCTGAATACATAATAGTGGGCGAAGTGAGAGGTGCGGAGGCCTATACGCTAGTTCAAGCGATCGCCACGGGCCATGGAGGTTTAGCAACTCTTCACGCAGACTCCGTTGAAGCTTCTATTCACCGACTTGAAACTGAACCTATGAACATACCTCGGCCGCTCATAACGACCATAGACGTAGTCGCCGTTCAAGGCCGAGTTCGATTGGGCGATAAGTCTGTAAGGCGGATCGTTAGCGTTACCGAGATAGTTGGGATAGACCCCGTAACGAAGGACATATTGACAAATGAGGTTTTCAAATGGGATCCGAGGACAGACTCGTTCGCATATTCTGGTAGGAGCTATGTCCTCGAAAAGCTCGCGAAGAGGCATGGTGTTACCTTTGATGCTGCTATGAAGGAACTTGAAAGTAGGAAGAAACTGATTGAATGGATGGCTAAGAATCAGGTACGCGACTACAAGGATGTAGTTGAGATCATCAGGTCTTACTATCTCGACATGGCTGGCGTTCTGGAGAAGATCCGGAAGGGGAACTAACTCGGATTGCTGAATAGATTGAAGGGCAAGCGGAAGCCAGAGGCGCTTGAGGCTCGGGACGAAGAGAGCCTTTCTAGAGCCTACCACTTTACCTATAATCTTCTCGGAAGACTGTCGGACAGGACTCTACCGCTCTTTA
>CAYURV010000053.1:1971-6440 GCA_964447115.1 uncultured Candidatus Bathyarchaeia archaeon | reverse complement strand
CCAGACGGGTAAAAGGCGTGAAGATGGCAAATTCAGTCCTCGGCAGATTCGACGCCATAGTCGTTGTCGAAGCTGACACCCTTGAAGAACTCAGAAAAATAATTTACGAGATGATTGAGCAACATCCAAACGTACTTCACACAGAAACCCTTATTTCGATCTTTCATCCCCCGCTTCCCTCCTCATGATTTTTTATAATATTTATATTAAGAAAGGAGAAAAAAATGGACTCAAAGGATTTCTATTTCAATAAGATGTCTCTAGATACAGAGCCCCTTATTGATGACACTACGCTGAGAGATGGCATTCAAATGCCAGGTCTAGCCGCTTCCCCTGAAGACTCTGCTGAGATAGCTCGTCTTTTGGATGAAATCGGAGTTGAGAGGATTGAATTGCATCACTACCAGAAATCGGATAAAAAGGCGGTGAAGCTGATTCTAGATATGAATTTGAATGCTAGTATAGCTGGCTGGTGCAGATCCTTAAAAGAGGATGTAGACGACGCTTTGAACTGCGGGTTTGAGGATATTGGAATCTCCCATCCCGTCTCACAAATCCATTTTAAGGCAAAATGGCCTGGTGAAACGGAAGATTACCTTCTTAGGAAGGTTGTTGAAGTCGTTGAGTACGCCGCGAAGGACCACGGCTTAGGAGTCTTTGTTCATGGGGAGGACTCGACTAGAGCAAAATGGGAATTTGAGAAGAGATTCATAAATGCTGTTGCTGAGGCTGGTGCAGAGTGCTACCGAATATGTGACACTGTGGGTATCGGCCTGTCTGATCCTGAAGCGCCCCTACCCAATGGTATACCAGCGAAGGTGAGAGTGATTAGGGCTGAGACGAAGATTAGATGCGTTGAGATACATGCTCATGATGATTTGGGAAACGCCGTTGAGAATACGCTTGCAGCAATCCGAGCTGCTTCTGGCGTTTGGGACAAAATTTATGCAAGCACAACATATCTCGGGATGGGAGAAAGGGCTGGAAACGCTGAGACAGAGAAGGTTATTATGAACCTTTACATGCATTATGGTGTCAAAAAATATGAGGGGAAGACGCAGAAACTAAAAGAGCAAGCTGACTTCATTGGCCGTGCAACTGGTTACGTTGTTCCACCAAATAAGGCTATAGTGGGCGATTATGCCTTTGCGCATGAATCCGGCATTCACACCCATGGAGTATTGAGTGATCCACTAACTTATGAGCCTTATCCACCGGAACTAGTCGGGAACATACGGCGACTAACGATAGGAAAACACTCTGGGAAAGCTATAGTCAAATATAAAATTAGGGAGATTACTGGGAAAAAACCCTGTGATGAAACACTAACTTTCGTTGTGCAGAAAGTCAAGGAAATCTACGAGAACGGAAGGAAGGCTTCATTAAAAGAGGAAGAATTTAGAAAAATACTCCAAAAAGCTGAACTGCTATAGGAAACTCATTCACTTTCATATTTGGCATTCACATTCTGGTCAGACCCTTTAGAATATCCGGAAAATCTCTTGAAGAACTATCTTAGGCATTCTCGCTCCTCCCTCATACCATTAATACTTACACAATTCGTGTTTCTTAGTTAATTGGTAGGAATTACCCTGCTTGGAACCCTTAACTTCTTCGCATACCTTTCAGCGAAAAGATTAATCGTATTAATAGGAAGAGATCAAAGGAGGCCTAAAATTAATGAGATACACGTTGTTTCAATGAAACTTTTGGTACAGCCGGAATGTTCTGCAAAGATTGGTACGGTCTTTCAGTGACGAATTCTGGAATACGTGAAGAATACTTTCAATCATACTACGGCCATTATCTTACTAACATCTCGGGCTATGATGGGGCAGACTGTAGTAATGTCTCATGTCATGTCTGACTATTTTAACTGGGATGCCTTTCCCAGTGAATAAGTCACAGCCTATCTTTGCTAAAAGCCAGAATGCTAGGATGTCTGAAAAGGGATCAGGTATTGCAAAAAGTATGACCGCGGTTGCCACAACTGTGTATCTAAAGATTCGCTTGTTTGATAACTCATTAATTTTGAACATGGAAAATCTTAAGGGTTAGATAGAACGTAGGGTTCATAAAACGATTATGAATGCCTAACAAGTATTACGAACCTAATTCTGCCATTAAGACTAGACCTAACCAGTTTGTGAATCAAAAAATAGGGGCACGGTCATAGGCTCCTTTTGTTTGGATTATTTAGAGTCCCTCTCCGTTGAGAGGACGGCTCAAGCGTTTTCAGAGAATCGGAATGTGCTCAGAACAAATCAAACCTGCGTACATTTAAGACTTGCTTCAAGGTCATGAATTGCCTTTGTCGGGTCTTTGCTTAAGGTTAGGAAAGAGCCAATAACAGCCATTCTAACCCCTGCCTTTGCAGCAATGGCTATTGTTTGCGGGTTTATGCCTCCGTCAACCTCTATGGTTTTGCTGGGAAACCTTCGATAGAGATGAGTGATCCTTCTTGTGGCTTCGCTGCTGTATTTCTGTCCTCCCTCTCCCATAGGGACACTCATCAAGAGAACGATATCAGCGGCCTCGATGATCCTATCTGTGAGAGTTCTTTGCGGGGTCGGTAGGTCGAGGCAGATTCCAGCCTTATATCCATATTCCCTTAGAAGCTTTATGGATTTAACAATTTCTTCTTCTGAGATGAAGGATTCAACTTGGATAAATACTATGGTTTTGTGTCTTTCTTTCTTGTTGATGAACTCGTTGATCTCACTGAGGATAGGAAAAGGATTTTGGACCATAAGGTGAATAGCGAACGGGATTCTTTCGTGAAGCATTTCATATAAGCGCCTAATCAATTTAACTGAGAACCTCGTCTTATTAGGTATCATGGGCGGCCTCATGACATCTATGTGCAATATGTGAACCTTGCCAGTCTCGATCAGCCGAAGTATCTTGGATAACGCTTCTGATCGGGCAAGGTTATCGATATGCTTGTAGAGTTCGGGTTCATACTCAAGAATCGACAGAGAGATCATCATTCCAAACAATAAAAGGATTAAAGTTGTAGATAACATTTATAACTTGAAGAGGAAGGTTGAGTTATGGCTAGGCCTGAGTTTTTTGTCGGAATTGATAACGGAACACAGAGCACGAAAACCATCGTTGTGAACGCCGAAACAGGCCAGGTTGCAGGAAAAGCTACAAAGGCTTATGGTCTCATAGAAGGATTACCGCCAGGCCACAAGGAGCAAGACCCTACTGTGTGGATTGACGCTCTGCATTACACTATCAAGCGGGCCTTAGAAGAGGCGAAGATCCGCCCAAATGACGTTAAAGCCCTCGGGGTTTCCGGTCAACAGCATGGACTAGTCCCCCTCGACGGACAAGGAGGCATCATCAGACCTGTTAAGCTTTGGAACGACACAAGCACTATTGAGGAATGCGATATTTTGACAAATAAACTTGGCGGTAGAAAATCTGTCATAAAATATTTGGGGCTTACCATTCCTCCAGGCTTCACGGCTTCGAAAGTTATATGGCTGAAGCGACATGAACCGGAGAACTTCAAAAAGCTGAGGACCATTTTGCTTCCGCATGATTATCTAAACTTCTATCTGACGGGTAGGAAGGTGATGGAGTATGGCGACGGCTCAGGAACCGCCTTAATGAACATAAGGACCAGGACATGGTGTAAAGAAATCCTAGAAGCCATTGACCCAGACTTAGAGGGAAAGCTTCCCCCGTTACAGAGCTCAGACAAGCCAGTTGGTACGATTCGAAAGGAGATTGCTGAAGCCTTTGGGTTTAGAGAAGACCTACTTGTAAGCGCTGGCGGAGGTGATAACATGATGGGCGCCATAGGGACAGGAAACACCAGCAAAGGTATAGTCACAGCCAGCTTCGGAACCTCAGGCACAATCTACGCGTATTCCGATGTTCCTGTAGTTGATCCCGAAGGGGAGATTGCCGCGTTCTGCGACTCAACTAACGCTTGGCTGCCTTTGCTCTGCACGATGAACGTAACAGTTGCTACAGAATTCGTCAGGAACCTTTTCGACATATCCCACGAAGAGCTTGCAGACGCTGTAGATGAAGCGCCTGCGGGCTCAGACGGCTTGATTCTACTACCTTACTTTGAGGGAGAAAGAACGCCAAATGTTCCAGACGGCACAGGAGTTTTCTATGGGCTGAACAGTAGGACCTTCAGCAGGTCGCATTTCGCTCGGGCTGCGATGGAAGGTGTGACACTAGGAATGAATTATGGGTTGAATAGGATGAGGGACCTGGGAATTAAACCTGAGCAGATAAGGCTTACAGGTGGAGGTTCGAGAAACAAAGCTTGGCGGCAGATAGCGGCCGACATATTCAATGTGGATGTTGTCTGCCTGAAGATAGATGAAGGCGCAGCATACGGTGCCGCATTACAGGCGCTTTGGACTTACCGTAACTATGTTGGAGAAAAAACAAGCATTCGAGAGGTAACTGACCGGTTCGTTGAGCTTGACGAGAGGACTATG
>CAYURV010000053.1:0-1871 GCA_964447115.1 uncultured Candidatus Bathyarchaeia archaeon | reverse complement strand
GCGGTTGCCGAAGGCGCTAGGAGCGCTGGAGCTCTGGTCACGTTGAAGAGGGTCGAAGAAGTTGAAGTCGACGAGATACCGTCGTATGACGCATTTGCGTTCGGTTCGCCAACACATTGCGGCACTATGACTGCAAAGATGAATGAATTCTTCAACCAAAAGATGATTGAACATTGGGGCAAACTGAAATACAAAGTTGCAGTTGCCTTCGCCTCGTCTGGTGGGCTAGGAGGAGGGAACGAGATGACCCTTTTATCCCTCATATCCGTAATAATAAACTTTGGTTTGATGACATTCGGTGTACCCGACTACGTCTCGCCAGGCATCACTCTTCATTACGGCGCTGTTGCCATAGGCGAACCTGACGAGAGCTGCTTAAAGGCGTGCGAGCTACTTGGAAGAAGACTTGTTGAGCACGCTGAAGTAATAAGAGATGGGCTAACGGACTGACTCACGCCAATACTCAACCCATCATAATCGGTAGACACAAAGAAAGTGTTTTATAACTCTTCAATAAAATTCATGCGACTGCCATGAGGAGAGTGCTGTGATGCAGAAGTTGAACATGGCCCTAGTTGGATGCGGCGGAATAGCTGACGCTCATGTGGAAGGTTACAAGGACTTGTATGATCGAGGCTTAAAAGTCTTCGATGTGAAGGCAGCCTGTGATGTTTCACTTGAGAATGCTAAGCAAAAAGCTGAAGCCATCGGCTCCTTTCAGAAGTCTAAGCCACAAGCCTACACGGATCTGGAAAGCATGCTTAATGAGGTCAGCCTTGACGCAGTAGACATATGTCTCCCACATAATGTTCACCATACCGTAGCCTGCAAGTGTTTAGAAAAAGGACTTAACGTCATAATCGAGAAGCCTCTAGGAATAACAATGAGGGCTGCAAAACTCATAACAGATAAGGTTGAAAAGCATGGGAAGACCTTGGCTGTTGCAGAGAACTACAGAAGGGAACCAAAGGAGAGAGCATTCTGGTGGGCAATACAGCAAGACCTCATAGGGAACCCGCGTATGATTCTTTGGGCCGCATCTCGCTGGGGACCCAAGCCTTGGGGTTGGAGAGAGGATAAGTTCGTGGCAGGCGGAAGCTGGGTTTTCGATGGCGGTGTTCATTGGGCCGATCTGGATCGCTACCAGTTAGGCAGGGAAGCCGTTGAGGTCGTCGCCATGTGCCATACTTTTGATCCTTTAAAAGAAGGTGTAAGGGTGACAGTGGACGACATGACGATGGCGATAGTCCGATACGAGGGGAACATTTACTCGCAATGGCTTTGGACAAGAGCGGGCCCAGCCAAGACATTCTACATGCACATCTTATACGGCTCAAAGGGCGCTCTATCAAGTGAGGGGTTACACATTCAGAAGGAAGATGACAAGGTCAGTGTCCAACCGATTGAAGCTCTTGTTGACCGCATGATGAAGGAGCTGGAACCTGAAGAGATTGACCGGTACTTCCCCAAAGGGGCAACGAACAGCTTCGCTATAGAACTCTATGATTTCTATGAGTCTGTAGTAAATAAAAGGGAACCCGAGGTAGATGCCTGGGAGGGTTACAGGGATATGGCAATACCGTTAGGGTTCTACGAATCAGCCAATCTGGGCACGAGAGTCAAGGTCAAGGATGTGGAAGAACTTCGCATAGAGGAGTATCAAAGGGAGATCAATGAGAAACTAGGGATATGACCACTAGGTTGGAAAGTATTTTTAACCAAGCGTCATTATCACTTACCACGACATAATATGGTCAAAGACATCACCAGGGAAATCATAGATCATCTAATGCGACTTCCGAACCCAACAATTACAGATGTTAACCGAGTCAAGATCAGAATAACAGAAAAATATGGGCTGACCAATGTTC
>CAYURV010000052.1:0-6509 GCA_964447115.1 uncultured Candidatus Bathyarchaeia archaeon | reverse complement strand
AGGTCATCTATTGTCGACAGGAACGTCATCAGATTGTTTCCGTCATATTTTATTGAAGCCACCACCCGGTTCTCTACATTGAATGTCTCTACAGAAAGGCCTTTGGGTGGTTTGATGTTGTCAGGCGAGACTGCCTCTGAAACCGTCTTGGCCTCTTTCTCGTCCCTGTAAACTAGTGTTATTCTAGCTTCCAACGCCCTTCAACCTTTGCAGACTTTCCTTCACAAGCTCATCGACGTATCTTAAGAACCGGTCCTTCTGTTCATATGGGACTTGGGCGCCCGCTGCTATGTCGTGTCCCCCGCCAGTTCCCAAGAACTTCTCAGAAGCAACGCGCATGATTTCACCAATATTAAAGCCTCTTCTGGTCAGCGTGTCAACGGTTCGAGCGGAGACCTTCATCAAATTTTCTTCAGGAATATTTGAATAGGCAATAACCGGCTTCTCCATGTTGGGCATGTTTGTTGAGAGAATGGTTGAGATGGCGCTTATCACCTTCTCGTCGATGGTCTGCCCCCCATGCAACACGTATATGCTCTCCATTTCTTCAATGCGGTCTGGGTTAGCGTCCAACCATTGTAGGTATTCAGTAATCGTCCGCCTATACTCCTCGAGTGAATCGTTAGCCTCCGCGAGACACCTACTTCGATCTCCCATGCATATCGCCACACCCAAACCTGGCCTCCCCGTTCTTCCAGTCGCATTTAGGAGCAAGGCAAACTCTCTCGCATCGCGGAGTGGGGTCCAAGGTTCCTCCTTTTCAAGTATGTACACGGTACCTAGAAGGCTCATCACGGTGTCACTCCTATACCCTTTAGAAATGAGAAAATCAGAAAGCTTCGAGAACAGTTTCGTCTTCTCCTCTTGCGAAAGATCTCTCAGAGCGCGCCACTTTTCTCCATCTTTGGGTTTGATGCCTGCATCTGCAAGAAGGGCCAAGCTCTTGTCTTCTTCGCCGCTGATACCCGGGATGAAGGGGGATGTTGTATAGGCCAAGGCCTTGTGAATGGGACGCGTCTCTCTTCCAAAGAAGAGGAGATCCGTCTCGACACGTAGGCTGCCCGACTTGACCGCGTCTTCAACGACTAGACTGTTGGCGCCTCCCAATCTCCTATCCTCATATTTGTCCTGCAGATCGCCCAATGCTCCTACGATGCCTACACAGGCCAAATCAGTGTTTCTCTCAGAAAGCGCCTTGGCAGTAAGATATGCGATTCCCGAACCGCTCAGGTCGCGAGCTCCGTCGATCCCAAAAACGTGAGGGTTGATATGAAGAAAACTCTCGTTAGCTTCGCCGATAGGCTGATGATGGTCAAGTATGACGAGAGGCTTTCCGTCAACATTCTCGTTTAACATATCCAAGTTCCCGCTTCCCATGTCGATCAGAACCGTTAGAGAGTCTTTTTGGGAAGCTATCTCTACTACAACGTTCTTGTCGAACCATCTCTCGATTCGAATGCAGAAGATTGCATTGATCCTTGCTAACGCAGCGCCCATAATGCCTGCTGCAGATAAGCCATCAGCGTCCAAATGAGAAACTATTAGGATATTACTTCCTTTCTCCGCGTATTCCAGAATCTTCTCGGCAGCTTGACGAGTTCCACCTAGAAAGGCCTTGATCTGGGCATGCTCAACTACCATGAGAATCCCTGGCTACGTGACAAAGAAAGCTTTGGGGACATATTTCCAGTCTTGTGGCAACATGCCCTTACGTTTATAATGTTCAGAAAGATGGTGGATCTTGGACTCAATAACTTGGATGGCTTTCCTATTATATCTATCTGCCTTGTTTGCCTCCAGATGTGCACTGAGCCTGGCAGCCTTTTTTAGCAAAACCTCAAGGTCCTCTGGGATCGCAGGGCTAAGATTGTTTTTCTTCAATAGGTCAGCAATTCCACTTCCAACTATCGCCTTTACCAAAGGGATGCCGTATTGGTCCCTAAGGATCAAACCAATTCTACTAGGGGGATTCCCTTCCCTTGCGAGCTTGACGACTAACGCCTCCACCTCTTCTGAAGTGTATCTACACCAGCTTGGGCTTCGTCTGCTTAGGGGTCGGGTAGAGTGCGAACTGCCTCTCTCTTTTTTTGGCACTGACTGTCCTCCATCTGGGTCTTTCTAAAAACAAGGCGTCCGATATTTAAAAGCTTTGCCAGCGCCTCAAAATCTACGCTGGGATGACCGTATTCTCTGGTCAAGACCCTTTTGAAGCTCATTTGGACCCATATATGCCCTCTAGGCAAAACATTCTACGCATTAGAGCCCATGTGAACCAATAAGGTTTTTGCTAATCATATAATCGCTACCCCTTATTCGCGCGATGCAGATTTGTACCATTCGCCAAACTGTCTCAGAGCCCGAGCACGATGTGAGATCTTATTTTTTTCCTCAGCGTTCATCTCTCCAAAGGTTTTTCCGGGGCTTTCCGTCGGCTCGAAGATCGGATCGAAACCAAAACCCATACTTCCTCTGATCTCATCTATGACCCTTCCTTCGACTAAGCCGTGGAAGCATCTGGGAAAAGTACCAGGACTGCAAAAGGCAACCACCGATCTGAAATGAGCCTTTCGGTTCCTCTGGTTCAACAAAAGCTTTAGGATGCCCTTGTTCCCTATGGTTTGGAGCACATACGCTGAATAGGGTCCCGGGAACCCTCCTAACGCTTCTATGAAGAGACCCGCATCTTCAACAATTACTGGTAGGCAGCTTCTTTTTGCTACGTTCAAGGCGCTTGCTTTGGCAATGTTTTCAATGTCGTCATCTTGGATTTCAAGAGCTTTCATCCTAAGCATAGCTGTGGTAATGTCGTATTCTGCTAATACTTTCCGGGCTTCATCAAACTTGTGGATGTTTCCAGTCGCAAAGAACGCTAGTTTTCCCCATGGAAACCGTTTTCGCGCCAATCACCTTCCTCCGCTAACTTATTTCCAGTCCTCAGGTTCATCTCTCAGAGATGTACCTGCCTCTTTTCTCTATCTCCATTATCTTCGCCAAAACTTCCTTGACGGCCTTTCTGCCCCTGATCTCTTCATACCCATCCATGACCGCTCCAAAGCATTCAACAGCATGTCTAAAATGTGTGCTGTTAAGAGCTCTTTTCATGAGGTGTAGGTCCACTCCTCTGGCCTCAAGTTCCCTTGTTTGTTCGCTTAGGCCGAAGTCTATGAATACAACTTTGCCTTGGGGCGTCAAGATCATGTTTGATGTTGTAAGGTCGCCATGTATTATTCCATCACCGTGAAGTCTGCCGATTAGCCTTCCGATGTAGCGGCACAGATCTAGTCTCTCTTCCGAACGTAGATCGTTGAGAACCTGTTTGACCTGTTTGCCCTCGACAAACTCCATAACAATCGTTACGTCAGCCGTGTCCACCATGAATACTATGGGGGTTGGTACCCCTGCTTCCTTGGCCCTATGAATGATCTGAGGCTCATGCCGGGTTCTCTGGGTTTGGATCTCCCTATCCAGTTCTGGCAAGCGATATCTTTTTGGTAACCGTTTCTTGAGGATTACCTTTCGGTTATGCCACTCTTCCAGATAAAGGCTGGCTTCAGCACCTTTCTTGATCAGCATATCAGTCTCCTACCCAAAGGGCCTGAACATCGTCGAGGCGCCACTTTGGCTTGACAAAGCTCTTCTCAACTCGAATGGTCAGATTATGTTTATAGCAGAGAAAACCTGTCCAGGCAATCATGGCGCCGTTGTCAGTCGAGAACTCTTTGGGAACTACGCCAAATTTAGTGCCGTGGTCTTCCGCCATGACCTTGAGCATTGATTGAAGCCTTTCATTAGCCGCCACACCACCCGTCAGCAACACTTCAGATTTCTCAGTATGCGCCAAGGCTCGTTCAGTCACTTCTGTGAGCATGGAGAAAACATACTCCTGAAGACTGAAACACATGTCTTCCAAACTGTATCTTCGGTCGCGGACAAGCTGTGTCGCAGCGGTGAGGAGCCCGCTGAACGAGAGATCCATGCCCTTAACAACATAGGGAAGAGGAACCAGTTTCCGACCCTGCCTAGATAGTTCCATGACTTTTGCTGCGACAGGAACCCCTTCTTCCGGACTCAACCCCGCTTCTCTAGCGAATATGTCTATACAGTTTCCAACAGCGATATCCAGTGTTTCACCGAAAATGCGGTACCGTCCGGCTTCGAAGGCTGAGACTATGGTATTTCCGCCTGAAACGAACAAAGTAACTGGATCTCGGGTATTAGTCGTTAACTTACCGATTTCAATGTGAGCAATAAGGTGGTTGACGCCGACAAGGGGAATATCCAGGTAGGAGGCTAGGGCTCTAGCCGCTGTTGCGCCAGTTCGGAGACAAGGTCCCATGCCCGGTCCTTGCGAAAAAGCGACAATCGTCAAGTCGCTAGGTTTTACACGCGCCTTCCTTAGGGCTTCAGCCAAGACTTTTCCTGCAACCGTTGCATGGTGGCGGGCTGCCTCGCGTGGATGTATACCCCCTTTTTTTGGCACATAGGAACTGACGACATTGGCTAACAGTTCACCCTGGAAGGATGCTATGCCGACCCCAAAATCGTCAGCTGTGCTTTCAATCCCGAGACAATAGCCCCTTTCCATGCAACCACATATGAAGCGAGAGATTCTTAAGTATATAGATGAAGTGGCTCTTGACGGTTCATGTTCCCTGCAAGCCAGCATCGAAAGGTTAGTTGGTTATATCTTTATTTCCATTGAGGATTGCCAAGTTCATTTCGATCTTAGCATCTATAGCCTTTTATGTGTGCTGAGCAATATTATATAAAGAGATAAAAAAAACCAGATGGGAACCCAATGCCCAAGCAGAACGACTTGGAACAAAAGGCTCTGCAACTCATCATGAACATGAGAGATGAGGGACTTCTCCAGTCTGAGCTATGGCGGAGGATGAAGGCCAGTAGCAGAGAGGGATCCCGTGTGTCGATCAAGCTGGAAAAGAAGGGCCTCATTTACCGTGAAAGGGAGCTTTCAGAAGGCAGATGGACTTATAGGCTTTACTCTAAGAGACAACCGGTCTCCATCAATTCCATATTAGCTTGCCCTTGCCTAACATGTGGCGAAAGCATAAGGTGCGGAGCTGGCGGCAGGTTGTCGCCAAACAACTGCGACCTATTGACACAATGGATACTCGATTCCAGACATATAGAAACTGGAATCTCCGGTGACGACTAGTTGCCAACGAATGGGTTAGCTAGACGCAGGAAAGACTATTATTACAGAGAAGCGAAAAGGGAAGAATACAGGTCACGCGCCTCTTTCAAGATTTTACAAGCCGTGAAAAGGTATGGTTTTATAGGACCCGGAGATGTTGTTGTCGACCTAGGTGCAGCTCCTGGCGGCTGGTTGCAGATAGCTAGGAAGATTGTGGGTGAGAAAGGTTTTGTGTTAGGAGTAGACATAAACAAGATTGAGCCATTGGGCTATCCGAACGTTTATGCGATTGTCGGAGATATTAGGGATCCAGAGATAGCTACAAGGATCAAGGCGATCTTACCACGCTCCGCTGATGCTGTGATATCTGATGTCTCCCCTAATGTCTCCGGGATCTGGGAGGTTGACCATGCCCGTCAAGTAGAACTGGCGGAATGCTCTCTGCAGATTGCCACGCGTATATTGGAGGTAAATGGGCACTTCTTTGTGAAGGTGTTTCAAGGTGAAATGTTCAATCAATATTTGAACGATGTCAGAAAACTCTTTTCCATCGTGAAAGTAGTCAAGCCTAGAGCCAGTAGGAAGGAGAGTGCTGAAATCTATATTCTCGGTCTCTACTATACGAGTTCACAATGAAGGATTTTGTTGGGCGCTTTACGCGTGGTTCTTGGCGACCTTGACGATTGTTTCAAGGACAGTTTCTAACCCATTTAGATCAGAGATCTCTCTTTGGACTGCCTCTATTCTTTTCTTGTAACTTTCCTCTGACAACACTTTCTCAACTATTCCGATTAGCGTTTCCTTGCGTAAATCGTTCTGCTCAAGCACCTCCGCTATGCCCATTTCCTGAACTCTATATGCATTGTTTAGCTGTTCAGTGTGGCTTGGCGTAGGTATGAGAACTATCGGTTTCCCGTAGCTAATGCTTTGAGTCAATGTTCCATGCCCAGCCCTAGACACTACAAGATCGCACGCCTTCAGATATTCGAACCTGTTCGGAAGCCAGTCATAGATGGCTATTTTTCCACGACGCATCGGCTTAGTGGAACCGCCGGGATAACCTAGAGACATTGCAACCTGGTAATCCTCAGGGAAATTTATGACGATCTGTCTGAGAACCTTTGTAAGGTAGGCCCGCTCCTCATTGGGTCCGCTGATAGGTATGAAAATGAGGGGAGAGTCCTCATCTAGGCCAAGATCCCTTCTCAGTTCTTCCTTGCTAGGGAGCTGTTGCATATGAATGGGTAATATGGGCCCTACTAGCTGTACACGTTTCTGGTAAGCCTTGGGTATCATTAGGTTTCCAGCTGACAGAGTATACGGTGGGGGGAAATCGGGGATCATAAGATGAGCC
>CAYURV010000051.1:0-6623 GCA_964447115.1 uncultured Candidatus Bathyarchaeia archaeon | reverse complement strand
TCAATAATTAACCATCTAGAAAGTTTCCTCATATGGTCACCTTAACGTTACATGAATATTTAAATTTCGCGCTCTCTCTCCTTCTGGCAAAAATGCTTCCAACAATCACTGTCAGTAGCTGGCACGGTTGGCCGCCGATCTTCAATCCGGCGATGCCAGATTTTTTGTTCTACATTGAAAATGAACAAATTGATCACCTACGCCAACTTTATCATGGAGTGACTTATAATTTGTTTTCTACATCATTCCGGCGGCTCACTGCAATGTCTCTCTGCCATTTCTCGGGCATTCTTGTATGGAACAATTGGTTAGGCATGATGGTAGAAAGTTTTAAATTTGCATAAAACAACACTACAACGTAGATCATAAGTAGAAGGAGAAGGATGGAGCTTGTCGACAGAGAAACCTGTCTTTGTTAGGAGAGCGTCTGGCCTTGTAAGAGAGATGGATCTTAAGGATATTATACTTTGGAACAGTGTGGCTGCTGGCATAGGTCTCGGTGAAGTATCTTTCTTGGTGCCATGGTACCTTGGACTAGTTCCGGGCGCAAACTTCATACTTGGAGGAGTATTAGCCCTAGTTGCCGGTTTGCTGATTGCGGCTTGCTATGCGCACTTCCTATCTGCAATGCCACGGTCAGGAGGAGAGTACGTATTTCTAAGCAGACTCACGCACCCACTTGTCGGCTTCTTCTTTAGCTTTAGCATGGCGATGCTCTGGGTCCTAGCCTATGCAATTAACATGCAGTACTCGGCTTCGATTTTTGTGCCTTTCGTGGGGGTCTTCATAGGAGCCCAAAATATACCTGCGTTCTGGTTTACTCCAACTGGCATATTCGTAGTGAGTTTTATCATGAGCTTCGCCGCGTTAGCGATAACTATAGCAGGAATGCGAGCTTACATTAGGTATCAGCTAATCATAACAGCAATATCCGTTATCGCTATGATTCTTTATGTTGTTGTACTGGCAAGCATTGGCAGCCAAGGCAACTTCAGGAATGCCTTCAACAACTTCGCAACGCCATACTATCAGGGCATAACAAATGACCCATACACCTACATTCTGACTGAGGCTCAGAATGCGGGCTACGGGCTTCCAAGCACCGCGCCGTTTGACTTTGGCCAAACCATGGGTATGATGGTGATATTTGGGTTTGCGGGTATGCTAACCTGCGCAACTTTCAGCTCGTTCGTGGCAGGCGAAATGAAAAGAGCCGAGAGCGGAAGGCGACAACTAGCCGGGCTGTCGGGCGGCTTGTTACTCAACGGTTTACTTGCTATATTGCTCTCAGTGATGCTGATGGCTGTTGTGAATTCAGATTTTCTTGGAGCACTCGGATGGGCGCAGTTCAACAAGCCTGAATTGTTCAAAATGCCCACGATGCTATTAACCATGCCATTCAGCCTCTTTGAATGGTTTTCGCCGCATCCTGCTTTCGCCATAATAATTGACCTTGCTCTTTGGCTGCTTGCATTGACTTGGGCCATAATGGACTTGATAGTGCTAAGCCGACTGTTTTTTGCTTGGTCCTTCGACAGACTCTTGCCGTCAGGAATTACCCATGTTAGCGACCGCTTCAAGACACCGACATATGCCATTGGTGTTAGCTGGATATTAGGAATAATATTCGGCGCATTGACTCTGGTACCAACCTATAATATAGCTGCTTTTCTTGCCGCTGCAGGCTGGCTCGTTTTCACAACTTTCCTAGCAGTGGGACTGACTGCAATAGTCTTCCCCTTTGCTAAGAAAAAACTATACGATACTATGCCAATGAAAGCGAGCGTCGGTGGTGTGCCAGTTCTTACGATAGCGGGCATATTATCAGCAATCTTATTCGGCATGATGGCAAGCGTTTACATTTGGTCTCCAACTTATGCAGCTGCAGGCGGCACATGGGGTGACCTAACTACAGGCATCCTAGTGTTCTTCTATATAGTTGCCATCGTAATATACTTCGGTGCGTACGCCTACTGGAGAAACAAAGGCCTGGATCTCTCTTTAGCCTTCAAAGAAATCCCACCAGCCTAACATCCCTTCTTTTTTTATTTATTTTCAATTTTGAGCGACGTAACTTTTATAAAATCCGAGGCAACGGATTAATCCAAAAAGGATGTCAAAATGTTAAAAATTTTCTTCGCAACAGACATACACGGTTCGGACGTTTGCTGGAGAAAGTTCGTAAATGCTGGAAAATTTTACAAAGTGGACGCAATAATCCTTGGAGGAGACACAACTGGCAAAGAAATATGCCCTATAATAAAGTATCCTGACGGTAAAATAGTCGTCCAGTTCTTCGGCCGAAAAGACGTTGTAAACAATGAAAAAGAACTCCCAATTCACGAAAAGAGAATCATGGACGCTGGGCTTTACCAATATTATACCACACCAGAAGAGTACGAAGCCCTGACGAACGACGAAGATAAAGTAGACGAAATATTTAGTGGCTTAATGATGGAACGCTGGAGACAGTGGCTAGAGGTTGCAGAGAAGACTCTGGAAGGAACAGGTATCAAGTGCCTTGTTGCGCCCGGAAACGACGATAGATTCGTTATTGATTCAATAATAGATGAATCAGAAGTAGTGGAAAGAGCCGAAGGCAAAGTCATCGAAATCAGCGGCCACGAAATGATAAACTGTGGATGGACAAACCCCACTCCTTGGAAGACTCCTCGAGAATGCAGTGAAGAAGAACTTCTAGAAAAAATAAGGAACATGGCATCGAAAGTCAACAACATGGAAAGCTGCATATTTGAACTACATGCTCCTCCATACGGCACCGGTCTGGATGAGGCACCAGTGCTGGATGAAAACCTGGTTCCGTTAAAAGGGGGCACAGAGAGAGGCCCCACGGGCAGCACTGCAGTTCTTCAAGCGATCAAAGAGTATCGGCCACTGCTTGGCCTTCATGGGCACATTCATGAGTCCAAAGGAGCCATTAAAGTGGGACGAACGCTTTGCCTGAACCCTGGCAGCATGTACTCTGAAGGCATGCTTCAAGGTGCATTAGTCGTCTTAGACGGAAACAAGGTCAAGAGCTATCTCTTTACATCAGGCTAACCAAGTACAAAAATATTAAATATGTGAAAAAAATATACGATCATCAGATTAGGAAAGGTGATGTGGTGTGGTTTCTGATTTGATTAAACTGTTTGATGCGTTTACTGAAGCTGTGGTGAAAAAAGACATAGACAAGATGATGAGCCTTTTCAATGAGGATGCCGCTTATATAGTGTATGCGCAACCATACAAACCAGTATCTGGAAAGTCTACGCTAAGAACTTTTATGGAGGACGAATTTAAGAAAATTGAGGATTACAAGTCAAAGAAGCTCTTCATCTGTGAGAAGAAAAACAGCATAGTAGTAGAATGGGTCGTTAACTTCAAGGACCCGAACACTGGCAAAAGAAATGAAGTTCAAGGCATCAGCATAGTAGAAACCAAGAATGGCAAGATTCAAACTTGGAAAGAATATTTCAAGCAATGATCAGTAATGAGTTGAGTCTATTTTAGTGTGTGAGAAATGATGTCTATCGCCATCTTCAGAGCTATGAAAGAGGCTATTGCAAAATATGACGAAGACCTGTTGAAAAGGCTTGTGAAGGAAGCGATGGAGGGCGGATTGGACCCCCTCGCTGTCTTGAACGAGGGCTTAACCCCGGCCATCAGAGAGATCGGAGACAAATTTGGAAGAGGTGAGATATTTCTGACAGAACTCTTGTTGGCGGCCAACGCCTGTATGGCAGGAGTTGATATAGCTAAACAGGAACTGCTTAAGCAAAAGCGAGGAACAGGTGAACCAAGAGGGAAAATTGTTCTAGGCACAGTTCAAGGAGATGTGCACAACATAGGCAAAGACATTCTCAAGGTACTGCTTGAAACCTCTGGATACCAAGTTTTTGATCTTGGAATTGATGTGCCAGCCGAGGAATTTGTCAAAAAAGCGACTGAGGTAAACGCAGATTTTGTGGCGTCGTCTGCCCTTTTAACGACCACTAGACCTGAGCAGAAGGTGATAGAGCAAAAACTCAAAGAAGCTGGAATGCGCGACAAAGTCAAAACTATAATTGGTGGCGGAGCAACGGATCAGAACTGGGCAAAAGAAGTGGGCGCCGACTATTATGCCGCGGACGCGATAGAAGGCGTAGAAGTTATAAGGAGAGTAATGGAAAAGCAATGGTGAAGGTATCTTTTTGGAGGTTAGGTCTAGTTGAAACCAGATTTAAGAATACTGAGTAACGACGAGCTAGATGCGATTTACACCACTGCGCTATACTTACTTAAGAACGTTGGCGTAAGCATTGAAGATGAAGAAATCATAAAGCTTCTTGCAGACAGCGGATGTGATGTAGGACCGAACAAGATAGTTTATTTTCCGGAATGGCTTGTGAAGGACTGCCTTGAATCCACGCCTAAAGAAGTAATGATTTGCGGAAGGGATCCCAAAAGAGACTTGACAATAGGCAGACAAAGATACCCCTACATAATTCCCCACTATGTCAACGTGAATTACTATGATGCTATGACTCAGACTTATGTGAGCACAACAAAGGAACATGCAGAAGACTTTGTAAAAATCTGCGACTATCTCGACACCATAGATGGGGTTTGGATATTAACCATGATACCAGAGTTCAAAGAAATGTACATGTTCCATGATTTTGTGTTGGGTCTTCGCAACACAACCAAGCCCGTGTGCGTAACCACACTTGAACCACAATCCGTCGACCCGACATATGAACTTGCGACGGCAGTAGCGGGAGGAAAAGAAGAGCTCAAGAAGAGGCCGCTTTTGACGATGTGTTTATGCGCTGTATCCCCGCTCAGCTGGACCAAGCAAGGGTGTGATGCGCTCAAGGCTGTTGCCAAGTGGGGGATGCAGCCTGCCCTTGCAACCGAAGCACCAATGGGTGACACAGGTCCGGTAACGTTTGCAGGGAACATTGCACAGAAGATGGCGGAATACTTAAGCGGAGACGTTATCTTGCAGCTGCTGAACAGAGGAATGGCAGTCTTATGGGTCAATGTGCATGAGTCATTCGATCAGAAAACAGGCATGGTGAACCTTGCATCTCATGGAGATTTTCTTCAAGCCTGTGCTATGGGTCAGATTGAAAAGTACATCGACGTGCCTGTCTTATCCCCAGTATCACCCGATTCACATATGCTAGATATGCAGGAAGCCTATGAACTTGGTTTTACGCTTTTGCCACAGATGCTGGGTGGAAGCCGGGCGATTGTCGTTCACGGCTTGGACACGACTCGTGCATGCAACAACGAGTTGCTGCTTTTGTTGGATGACATGGTTATTGCGGCGCGCCGCCTTCTTGACGGAATCGACGTTAACCCAGATACCCTTGCGGCAGACGTGATAAAGAATGTTTGTGCCAAGGTTGAGAAGGGCAGGCGTGTCGGGCACTTCTTAGATCAAAGGCACACGCTGACTTGGTACGAAAAAGAGCAGCGACCTAGAAGAGACTTTGTGTTCGAAAAGCACAGTCGCGAAAAATGGATGGAGTTAGGCGGCAAGACTTTTATTCAGAGAGCACACGACCGCGTGCAAGAGATCCTGCGAACGCACAAACCCGAGCCTCTGCCCAAGGAGATTGAAGAAAAAATAATGGAAATCAGCAAAAAATACAGAATAGAAGAGTAATATATGGACAATTTTGAATCAGAATATGGTGCGTCAGCCAAGTACGTCAAAAAGGGTTTAGAAATTGTTGATTCGGCTAAGAAGAAGAACATTGAGTTGCGGTTGCTAGGGGCCGTTGCCGTCAAGATTCACTGCCCCAAGCTGAGAAAATTTCATGCAGAAGTTATGAATCGACATGCCACGGACTTGGACTTCATAGCCTACTCAAAGGACAGGAATAAGGTAAAGAAGCTTTTCGAAGAGTTGGGATGCGCCCCAATTAAGACAGTATTGCCCATGGAAAGTAGAGATCTATTTACAGATAAGGAAGGCATAAAGATGGATGTTTTCTATGACAAACTTGAAATGTGCCATGTGATAGACTTTACGCATCGCCTCGAGGTCGATTATCCCACAATATCCTTGGCAGACATTATTCTGGAGAAGGCTCAGATCGTTAAGATCAACGAGAAGGACATTAAAGATATAATACTCCTATTTGCAGAGCATGAACTAGGTTCAAGCGACGATGACATCATAAACAGTTCCTACATATCCAATCTTCTGGCCAAAGACTGGGGTTTCTATCATACGGTGACGACAAACCTCAAACTGGTTAAAGACCAGTTCTTAGACGGATGGAAAAGCCCTTTAAACTCCTTGGTTGAAGAAGCTCTCAGCAACGTGGGTCCGCGAATAGAGAAGCTTCTCCAACAGATAGAGTCTGAACCTAAGTCAATGGGGTGGAAGATGCGACAATCCGTAGGGATAAAGAAGAAGTGGTATAAGGACGTTGAAGAAATCTGCGGCGAATCAGAATTTGAAGGTAGACTAAAAAACCTCCTCAAGAACGGTAAACCTTGAGAATTCTAGCGCGCGCGCTAAAGGAATTTTTTTAGAACATTCAGATAGTACAAGTAGTTATCGTAGGGAACGTCGGGTGGAACGGTGTGATCAAGGCTTGGTATGTATCCGCCTTTCTCAGCTA
>CAYURV010000050.1:0-6623 GCA_964447115.1 uncultured Candidatus Bathyarchaeia archaeon | reverse complement strand
CTTGTGTTTCTTCTCTTCTTATTGACAGAAAGATTTGGATGCCTGAGACTGCGATTAAGAGGACCGTCAGCAAGATCACTATATACTGAACTGCGCCATACACATCTGTACCGCTGAATGTGGGGAGAAACACAAACCAAGCATAACCGACAAGAAGCAGTGAACATACGGAAGAGATCACGTAGAAAATGTTGATTTTGAGCCTAGCCAAGTCGTCGTCCTCCAAACAATATATGTCAACATGTTACTCTTTACTTGTAATCCCCTATTAATAATTTCTAAGCGGAAAATCGACACTGCTAGTCTAAGACATATAAGCCCTTGTCGCTCCACGCTACTTCAGGTCTCACCTTCTTGTCCTAAGCCAGCCGGCTTCATAAAGCTTATGAGAGCGTCTAATGGTACAGGATAGCATAAGACGGAAGTGATGGTGAGGAATCGTGAAGATAGGAATTATTGCTGACACGCACGATCGGCTACCCCTTATCGATAGGGCTGTCCAAAGGATGAATGATGAAAAGGTGGAACTTGTCCTTCACGCAGGTGACTACATTGCCCCATTCGTGGTACCGCGGTTCGAACCTTTAAAAGCCAAATTGGTGGGAGTTTTCGGCAACAATGATGCCGAGAAGGGCTTGTTGTGCAAGAAGTTTGAAGACATGGGTGCTTACGTCAGAGCAAGCTTTGCAGAGATAAGATCTGATCACCTAAGGATCGCATTGCTTCATGGAGAGGAAACAGATCTTCTTGAGTCGCTTGTCAGAACCGACTCCTACGATGTGGTCGTTCATGGACATACTCATCAAGCTCTGACCCGTAGAGAAGGCAACACGTTGGTGGTGAATCCCGGAGAGGTCTGCGGTTACCTAAGCAACCGGGCAACTGTCGCAGTCTTGGACACAGAGACAATGGATGTAAGAGTGGTTTCCCTCTCCAAAGGCAGTGTTGAGTAGGGAAAATCTGTAAATCCGATAATCGGGCAAACTTTAAATGAAACCAATGACGGTCTTTTGAGTGCCATGCCAAAAATATCATCTGCCATTGGGAAGAAAATACTGAGTCTCGCCTTAATATTTAATTCAGTAGTCTGCCTAGTCTCTGCGGCAAACATGCTGGCTAGCTTTTACACCAGCAACTATTCATGGCGGCCATACTGGCCATACTTGATAGACGGTTCGCTTGTATGGTCCATAGTCGCGACTGCGATCTTGAACATTGGTCCCGCAAAAATCATTGGCAAGGTCAAAACAGGCAGAATCCTGTTTCATCATTACGTTTATGGCTTCTTAGCCTCCTCCATCTCCTTGCTGCTGATGCTGATCTTTGCCCCTGCATGCATTCTGTTTCTGTTAATACCATCGTTGGGTTTTGAGACAAGCGGCTTACAGGCCATTCCAGTATATGCTGGCCTTTTCTTTGTTTATGGGGGATTGACCCTAGTCATAGATGATTTACATGATGTGTCGTTAGGTATAGGTAGAATGCTCGATAGGCTGCAAGTAAAAATACAGAAGTCAAGTAGGACGCTTCAGACCATACATCTGTGTTCAAGCTTGATTTCGACTTACATCCTGATATGCGGTGTTATTTGGTATTTACTGAATAATTACTGGGTGCGAAACTTGTCTCTGTGGGACGCATCTAATATAATTTTTTTGGTAAGTCTACTTGTCACGAATGTGTGGGCATTGAAAGCCGTAAGAGCAAGATTGTGGTCTATGAATTTTCCTCTATCTCTCAGAAGAGAAGGTCATAGTATTTAGCTCAAGTTTTCTGTTTCTACTCTAGCCCGGGTTACTGACTTGTGGGTAGATTAATAAGGCTTGAAGTCTTGTTTTTTCTGTGCCTCTTTTTTGCAAGTGCTTCTGTATTAGTGATGCTGTTTAGTCTGTTCAATCATCCTGAGGAGGCACCCTCGCCCTCCTTCAACCTGATTCACTTAGAGTGGGTTGTTGTCTTTGAAAGATTTGTTACGTTTGGTGCTTTTTCTTTGTTTCAGCAGTTATGTGGGCTTCTCGGAGGGGTTCAGGAACCCTGTACCTTCTGGTACAGTGCAAAACGATCTTGATGGCTGTCTCAAGAGAAACCTTGTGTCCAACGCTGAGATACAAGGGCTTTGACTGAGGCCTAGTAAATAAGGCCGCGCCTATAATCTCTCGTTCGTGGACCAGTGGTTTCCACACGTCGCTCCCACAATCTTTGACTTCGCCGCATAGAAGGCTCTTCGCGACACCTATAGTCGGGGCGTCCAAGACCAGGCCAAGGTGACTGGCAAATCCAAGACGTCGAGGATGAGCTAATCCGTGTCCATCAACTAGGAAAACGTCTGGTTTCTTGTCTAGTTTCCTTATTGCTAGGATCGCAGGAGGAAGCTCCCTGAAAGATAGGAAAGTGGGTATGTAAGGAAACGGCGTAGTTTGGCAAGAGGTCTTTTTCTCTACAAGCCTCATGGAGTCATAGTCAAAAACAGCTACGGCACCAATCGAGCGTCTTTCTGTATAGGCGACATCGACGCCCGCCACATATTTGATTGGGTCGGGTAAATGGTCTTCACGAATTACTCGTTCTGACAGAAGTAACTGCAACCTTCTAGCCGAATCGACCGTGAACCTTGCATTACGAAGCAAACAAGCGTGCCACCTGATAGAGGAAATGACTGATCATTTGGTCATAAGTTAGTTTGTGTTTAGTCAATTATCTCGGCCCGTATACCAACGAAGACTGGACCTGACACTTCGATTCTTTTCTTCTGGTTAGTAATGTATCTCCGAGCCGGCTCGCCTATCTTTATATTTATGTCGCTTGGACGCCTAGCCAACCTTACGCGGAGGTTAACCTTCTTTCTTCTTGTTCTGACGGCTTCTTCGATTTTTGCTACTGCGAGACTCGCTATTGAGTCGATATACCTGATACCCGTCGAGACGCCTTTCTCACGAGCTTCGCTTATGATTTCAATCTCATCCATTCCTCGGGGAGGTATCCCAACGACATTGCCGTCGTGGACACATATAAGGTTCTTCGCTGCTGAACCTAGAAGTCTTACCCCCTTCTCGTTTTCGTAAAGGAAAATTCTTAATTTTCTACCTAGGAGGTCACCCTCATATGCTATGAACTCGCAAGGGCTTGGCACGTCCGCATTCTTCAAGGCCTCTGATATGATTTTCCGTTCTATCTCTTTTCCTTGGGACGTTTTGGGTTCGATCTCGAACCCGATCATCCCCGCTATCTCGGCGTCTGTAAGCATCAACTCAGCGTAGAACTGAGGGTAAACGGACCTACGGACATCGGTCTCTTTTTGGAGAACCATGAGTAAACGTTCAACGCCTACGCCTAGGTTCAATACAGGATATTCAAGGCTGTATCTTGCTAGAGCTATTGGGTTGTATACGCCGTAGTCCATTATCTCGATCCATCTTTTAGAGGCGGGGTTGAAGATGAAGCCTTCATATTCCATTCCTGGAGCATAATATTTGGATGTCACCCTTTTTCTCGTAAAACGAAAATCTTCAAAACCTAAAGGCTTTAGTAACGCTCTCGAGATCTCTTCGCCATCCACGATGTTAACCTCTTCATCCATGATCACGCAACTGGCAGAGTGGTGCACTCGCAGGTGAGTGAGATCTTCTCTCTGTTCTCTTCTGAACCTAATGTCAACCGAAAACATCTTCAATGGCAGTTCAGTCTTGTGTTGAAGCGCTTGAAGTGTTAGGAACCACGCGCTTGTCATGTGTGAGCGGAGGGTTAATTTCGAGGATTTCGGACGCAAGGACGAGAACTCAGGGAAAACCTCAGAAATAACGCGCATTGCCGAAGTGTCTGAAACACTAAGCGCCTCCCCTATTCTTTCGACTAGATCATCCGATTCTATGTCTCCTCTTTTATAATCCCTCAGAACCTTTTGGAGAGAAGAAACCTTTGCCTCAGTCAGTCTTATGCCGATTCTTTCAATTTGGTTTTGCTTGGCTGTGCTTAACCCGATGTCAGGCCGAGGCAGGGTGGCTAGGTAGTAGCATCGGTCAAGTATGATCGGCGCTTCGGGGCCATACTGCTTGTAAATCTCGTTTTCGTCTACGATGACCGGGTTAAAGACTTCCTTGAAACCCAAATCTAAAAACGAGAGCCTCAGCTTTTGAATGAGATCATAGAGGGGGTGAGGAACCCCTCCTCTAGCGGTGGCGAGCTCCAATTTCCTTGTTGGTTTCGGGAGTAGACTGGCGCTTTCACGCCAAACGCTCTCGAAGCCTTCTCTTTTCGCTCTTCTTAGGATGTCCTTTGGGTTGAGAGGCTTCATTCTCTTCTCTTTACCTCTAAAGTTTTCCTGAGTCCCTTAATCGAGTTCTCGAGTGCTGTTCTTCTAACCTCGATCGTAATGTCTCCCCTTGTCGCCTCGATGACTCGCCTCGCTATGTCGCACTTTCTTCTAAGCCCTGACACTAAAAAGGGGACTTCATCAAAGTCCATAAGCCCCACGTATATGGTTTCCATTAGCTCAAGGCATTCTACTGCCTTCTTGGTCTTGCCGTGCCTCAGGAAATCCAAGGTTCTACGTCTAAGCTCCCCTATAACATCCACTAGCCCGAGAACGTAAGAGGCTGGGGGAACGTTAATTTCTTTGAACCCTATAAACCGTCCCTCTTTAGCCAAACTAAACAGAACGCGGGCTTCAGTATACTCCTGGAAAGCAGAGTCAACAATCCCCATATGCGAAAGGTCTGCATAGCTTCCAGAGAGGTTGTTGAGCTTGGCAAAGATTCCTTCAGCTTCTCCTAGCATGCTCTCAGCTTCTTTAAGCCTAGATTTGTGGATCGCGAAGATAGCTTGTTTGGATAGTCTCCCCGCTTTTCGCATTGCTGTTTGAATTTCCTGTCGTGCCTCATCTTTCCTTACAAGTTTATCTTGAATTTCTTTAAGAGTCTCTCTCAGAGACATGAAGTTCACATTCTCATCAATTGTCTTGGTAACAGGTGCTGAAACGTTTTATAATAAGACATGTATATTTAAAACCTCTCTTTATACATACTAAGACTCTCAACAAAGGCTATAAGCCCAAAGCTTGCATAATATGGTCGAAATCTGGTTGAAGACATTTTTCTGGAAAAGAAGGGGTTGGAAACTTGGGTCTCAAATCAAGTGAAGCCTTCCATATGGGTGAGGCTAGGATTCCTTGCGCCATGACAATTGCGGGCTCGGACAGCGGAGGCGGAGCGGGCGTCGAGGCAGACCTGAAAACATTCTCAGCCCTAGGCGTGTACGGAACATGTGTCATAACCGCTATCACAGCTCAGAACACGAGAGGCGTGTATGATATATTTTGTGCGCCTCCTGAACTTGTGAAGAGACAGATCGAAGTGGTCCTAGAGGACATTTCCGTGGGAGCCGCCAAGACTGGCATGATATATTCAGAGCAGATTACAGAGGTGGTTTCTGAAATCTTGAAGAGATACAAGCTTAGAGTGGTCGTGGACCCGGTTTTCCGAGCTGGGACGGGCGCGCCGTTAATCTCGGAGAAAGCTAAAAAAACATTAATCAGGCTGATCGTTCCACAGGCTTGCGTAGTTACCCCAAACATACCGGAAGCAGAGGAAATAGCGGACACCCGCATAGAAAACCTCGAAGACGCTAAAAAAGCAGCGCAGAGGATTGCAGGTCTGGGGGCTGAAGCTGTTGTTGTGAAAGGTGGTCATCTAAAGCCGAAAGAAAGAAAGGTCTACGATGTTCTTTACTCAGGCGGAACGTTAAAGGTCTTTGAGAAGCCGCGCTTAGAGGTTGAATCACACGGCAGTGGATGCGTCTTCTCGGCAGCAATAACCGCCTACCTAGCTCTAGGTGAAGGCTTAGTTGAAGCGGTTGGTGAGGCTGAGGAATTCATGGAAACAAGTATAAAACATTCCCTGATGGTTGGCCGTGGAAGAGTGCCAGTGAACCCGATGGCACAATTATACAACAGGTCTGAGATGTTTTGTGTTCTTGAAGACGTGGAGAAGGCTGCTCGGATAATCGAGGCTAATCCAGAGTTTTTGCCCTTCATAGCTGAAGTCGGAACCCAGGTGGCAATGGCTCTCCCTTGTCCCTCAAACGAAAAGGATGTGGCGGCAATTGAAGGGAGAATTATGAGACTTGGGGAAAGAGCCAGAGCAGTTGGTTCAGTACAGTTTGGAGCCTCGCGGCACATCGCAAGCATGATCCTGTCAGTTATGAAGTTCAACCCTCATTTGAGGGCTGGGCTCAACTTACATTACGATCCTAGGCTGGTTGAAGCGTTCAGAAAGGTTGGCTCTAAGGTCTCGAGCTTTAACAGAAGCATTGAACCAGGTGAGGTCAAATCGGTTGAGGGAAGGTCCGTTCCATGGGGCACTGAGCAAGCAATCAAGAGTCTCGGAAGGGTGCCAGACATGATATTCGACGAGGGCGAAATCGGCAAGGAACCAATGATCCGTGTCCTTGGACGAACCGCCACAGAATCAGTAGACAAAGCCCTCAAGGCGGTGAGGCTTATCTCTTCAGAACATAGGGAATAACAGGGCATTTCCCAATCCAAATTCCTTCATAACAGTGAAAACTGTAGTCCTAAGGTTTACCTGTCCAGCAGTAGAGGCAGAGGTCTTCTCTTCTTAGGCCTTTGT
>CAYURV010000049.1:0-6660 GCA_964447115.1 uncultured Candidatus Bathyarchaeia archaeon | reverse complement strand
ATCTGCCTTGTAGAGGCTCGTGACTGTGACAGCTCACCCGGACTACCAGGAAAAAATCGACGTTCTAGACCTGCTCATAAGTATACTCAGAGATCATGAAATTACCTTGTCGAATCTTGCCGACAAATTCGATGCCATATACGATGAGATATCTTCCTTCGAAGAGAAGATGCCGGTCTTGGACAGAGCTTTAGAACGTTTAGACGGGTTGAAGGTCAAGAACGTTATTGGAGCTGCTGGGTTGAAGGGCACACTTGCCGCTGTAAAGTGCAAGGATTGGTTGACATTTCAGGCTGCAAGCCAAGGAGCGTTGCTTGTGGCTTTTGAAATTACGAAAGACCGATGCGCCTTCTATTCGGTTTCGGACCTCTTTGTCTTCACCTATTCTGAGAGCATTCTCGAGGTCAGAATGTTGATGGATAAAGAGTTGAAGAAATGGCTCAAACATCAATCGAAAGTTCAAGGGCTCAAGGCATGGTCATTGAAGGGGCTTTCTACTGGAAATAGACAGCGGATCTGTGAGATGCTTATCAGCCCGAAGATGGCTAGACAATGGCTATCCATGACGTTAAAGATTCCGGAAGAAAAGATCGTTGAAGGCAGAGTACTGGGTTAGAAATACCTTCAAAAGTTCTATGACCTCAAAGAGTTCGGCATAGATTGACCCTAACTTTGCCCAAAAATAAACCTTAGAACCTAGGCGTGAACGTGCTGGCCTTGGCATTATACCTAAGCGCAATAAACAACGCCATAATCTTACTTGGACTATTCTCTGGATTTGTGACATAGCTGACTCTTAGGTTTTCTGGGGTCTTTGGCTAACAACATGATATCCGATTCTCAACTACAGTTGTTTTTTTATGCATTAGAGAATCAATCGCTCTACTTTTATCCCAAACTATCATTGGCACGAGTAGTATCTGACATAAAGAGTCTTTTCACAAATGATTTATACTGAATGAGACAGTGACACATATTGGAGATATATGTCGTAAACGCAAATCACTGAAACATATATTTCTAATGTGAAAAGGGTGAATGAGGGGAAGTGATCGTGAGCAGAAGTTTGAAACCGTATGTTCTATTAGTGAAATCGAAAATGCCCCCCTCTAACGTGGCCCCATTTTCATTTTGTATAAGTATGGCACTTTCACTAATTTTCACATCGGTTCTGGTCGGTAGGGATCTAATATCTCTCCTAGGAAATCTCATCCTTTCTCTATTGTCAATGGCAGCAACTGCTTTGAGCGCCTATATATATAATGATATTATTGACGTGGAGATTGATAGAGTTAACAGACGGAATAGACCATTAGTCACCGGAGAGGCTTCACAGAACCATGCAAGAAATATCGTCATCTTTCTGGGCACGATTGGACTTATCTCAGCCTTGATAATCAACTCAAAGGTCTTCTTACTAATGCTGACATTCTTTACTTTGTGTTTCCTATACTCGTTTCCTCGCTCAAACCTAAAGAGAAAATTCCTAATTAGGGATTTGACAATCGCTACTGGAACTGCTATCACTTACCTAATAGGAAGTATCGCTGTCGGGATAATCTCAGCCCCAATCTTTCTTATGGCGGTAGTGGGTTTTGTGGTTGCTTTAAGCGCATCCATATTGAAAGACTTCGGTGATATCATTGGAGATGATATTCACCAAATTAAAACACTTCCTATCGTCTGGGGTCCTACTCAAACAATAAGGTTTGCGATGGCATTAGTATCTTCGGTGGGAATTGCCACAGTAGTGGGTTATTTTCAATTGGGGTTCAATACAGCTTTCCCAATACTGGCTTCTTGCGCGTTCGCTGCATGGATTTTCGTCATATACCCTCTTTACCATCATCGTAATGAGCCATCATACTTGGTGAACGCGCGTATGATAGTAATTAAGAGAATAGCTCCCATATGTTTTTCTATTCAAATGTTAACAATGTTGGGAACTATTATGTGATAATATAGGTTACTTGTATAGAGATAGATATTTCCTAGCAAACTTGATCCGAGGATCATCTTTTGCTCTTTCATAGAGCAGGTTAAAAGCTTCAACCAAATTCTGACAAAATAGAGCATTTTTGAATTTAAAAGCAACGTAGAAATTATGAAGCGCGGGATGAGGTAGCTCGATGAGTCCATACTCACCATCAACTACAATAAAACTGTAGGTCAGATTCTTTGTCACCCTAAGATTCAATTCTTTAGAGTTAAACAGTTCTCGGCCTGTATTGACTAGCTCAGGATTCAAGACCATTTTAAGAATCTCTATATATTCCGAGGGTTTTTTTTCGACAGATAGAAGGAAAAGCTTCGTTCCACGATTAATAGCGTCCAAGACAGCTTCAGTAAGTCTTATATCAGTCTTGCTTGCAGCTACGTAAGCACTTTCTTTCGCATTTTCTAAAAGCTTTCTCGCCTCCTCTACGCAATCAGTAAAGTTTGTAATCATCTTAACTTCATGTATAATGTCCGCCAAGCTGGCGGCTCCAAGCAATTCCTTTTTCGAAATTGCATTCAGAACGTCCTCTTTTTCCTTCAATGAAAGCATGCTTGACTTCATCAATTTGTCTGCCAATTCCAACTGATCCCGCTGGTTCAAAGCGTTTAACAATGACCTTCCCATATTGTAGCAAAGTTTTCCCAACATAGTCTGAACATAGACATTCTCTCTTTTTTCTAATAAGCCAGCTTCTATGAGCCTTTTGAGCGATACGTAGTATCTTTTCTGTGTTAAGTTAAGTGTCCTTATGGCTTCTGTTGAGCTCTCTATGCCTTCCTCTGCCTTGATAAAGATTTGTATAGCATCCTCGCTAGTGAGCGAAGAGAGAAGCTTTCCTATCTCCACAATGGATTCTACGTCTTCTCTGGGTCTCTGTTCCTCCTTCTGCATTAGGAATATTCCCTCTTCCCTCAATCATATAATGGTTTAGATCTGTGCTTCGCCGATTGACAATTCTAAAAGATAGTATAAAAGGCGTCCGAAGGATTGCTATATATTTTTGAAATATATCTTTTTTATCAGAATTTTAAAATCGAATAATAAATCAAAAGATTATTATTAAGCTTAGAAATAGACTAGAAAGGCAAATTCTGCTTTTCCCCTTCAAAAGATATAGTTGCGATGCGTCAAACAATAAGCTTAAGCTTAGCTTTGTTTGGAAGATTGTGAGATTGCGGGTTGCCTCTTTTTCCTGGTTACTTTCTGGCTTTCTTCAGATTTCCGCGAAGTCTTCCCCGGTTTCTCCAATATCTTCATGTTGATTTGTGCTATGTCCTCGGTTATCGTGTTTCCACGAATGGTCTTTCGCCGTCTGCCACCTGCTTCCTGAGGCTTGTATCCTACGCCCTTGCTCAGTAAGATCTTGGATTTGACGCCACCGTGGACATCCGGCCTCATTGGGAATCCAGCTATGTCGGACCCACCAGTGATCAAAACTTTGTGGCCTGAGAGACCGACTACGGTTCCGTCTATAGTCTCGCCGATCTTTCTACCAACAAGGGGGACGGCTCGACTTCCCTCTACCTCGACGACGCTCGACTTTCCCGTCTCAAGATCGGAGATTACAATCTTGAACTTCGCCATGATTAGATATTCGCTCCTTAGGACATCCTAACTTATTCAGAGTGTTATTGAAAGAAGTTTCCATTTATAAGTATTCGCCACGACCTGCGAGAAAAGCGAGAGAAGGTGCCAAAAGAATGACTTCGAATAGTTGGCGGTGCGCAGTTGCTCCCACAGTTCCCCCTTCGACGATCTGTTCTTCCATAATGTCATGTTCAATAATACTGAACCCATTCGCAAGTAGAAAATCTCTCTGATCACGAGCAACCGCTGCATAGTTTGTTCTAGTAATGTTAGCATATTGAACCGTAGGATGGGCAATGACAGCGGACAATTTTATGGCATTTAAAGGGTCTGCTTGAAGACTGATGCGGCTTACATAGGTGAGGTCGACTGGAAGCCAGCCCCAAGGAGGCACGTAGACCATAGCCCAACCGTGCCATGCAACTCTATCCAAGATAATCGTAAGACTGTCATTCCAGTAATGGGATGTATCTGTATATCTGCTGGGAAGGTAGATGCAGCCAACTTGGAGATAGGCTGGAATCCCAACTATGCGGCAAAACGTTATCAGAAGGTTCGCCTGATCATCGCAATCCCCTGCCTTTTCCAACAACGTCTCATTTGGGTATTTTGAGATGTCACTTGACTCATATTCGATGTTATCCCTAATCCAAGCAACGAACTTCTTAACAACAGTTAGAGCTATTGTCTCATTTCCAGCTATTCTGAGTGCAAGATCTCTTATGTCAGATTCGTTTACAAGCCATGGACCTTCAGCCCTACAGTGCAGACCTTTCAAATCCCCCGGTACATCAGCTAGAGTTTTTGACTCTCCCTCAGAAATTTCGGGAATTGAACGAGGCTCAAAGACAACACCATATTCAACTCGATAGGTGAAGTTTTTTCCGGGGTCAATCCTTGGCTTGAAGAAAGACATTAATCCGACGGCATTACCGTCCGCATCGACTTCATACCTCTCAATGGGGTGAGAGATGTTTACTAGATAGACAGTCTGCCAACTATTATTCATAAACAAGCCCACCACCCTGTACTCTTCGGTGAATTCCCACGAATTTCCTTCGCCATTCATGTTCTCGTAGGTTACTGTAGATGATATTATGAAAGATCTTTGTCTAATCTTGCCTTGGTCTACGGGCGCAATGTACGTGAGCTGTGAAATAAGAGAAGCAAGAGCTAATATGCAAATAATAATAACCGCCAAACCCATTCTAAGCGGTGGAATCGAATCGTCATCTCTAGTTTTCTTCATAAGTTAGGGCCTGCCAAATATTCGATCGGGTCTAGACTCTAGCTTGTAAAGCTGTTATCTCCCTAAACATAAGACTGTAGATCACTTTATACCTGTCCCTCATGGGAAGATTTCAAGAATTTTATATTAACCTTTCTGAAAAATATTTGACGGTGTATTTGTATGCCGATCAAAGTCGGCGAGACAATAGTAGACCTTGCAAGAGGAGACATAACAGACCTATCTGTCGATTCAATAGTGAATGCCGCCAATGCTGAATTGAAGCTTGGAGGCGGAGTTGCCGGAGCCATCCGGAGGAAAGGAGGACCGCAGATCCAGGAAGAGTGCGACATGATCATCGCTCAGAAAGGCCGAGTTCCAACAGGCGAGGCAGTCATCACTAGAGGAGGTAGCCTCAAAGCAAAGTACGTCATTCACGCCGTAGGGCCCATATATGGTGAAGGCAACGAAGATATGAAATTAATGAACGCGACAATCAGCAGCCTCAGACTTGCAGACCAATACGGCCTTAGGAGCATATCTCTCCCAGCAATCTCGACAGGCTACTTTGGCTTACCCAAGAAGAGATGCGCTGAAGTGATAGTCCCTGCAGTTATCTCCTACATTAAGGCAGGCACAAACCTAAAGCATATTATCTTCTGTCTCTACGATCAAGAGACATACGACATATTCAGAAGCGTACTCGACCAAATCTCTCCATGAATTCCCATCTATGATGCCCAAGTTTGAACTGCTATATGATCAAAGCGCATCGAACAAGATAACTCAGCATATATGATGAAAGTCTAGAAGGAAAAGCTAGGAAGCAAACTCAATGCAGCCGTGCCACAGGGAATTTGGATGTTACTTGTGAAGACTTTGTATTCTAAGGTGGTTATTTTGAGTGGGTTTCCATATTCTCATCGTTGGGCTCTTCTCTAAATCCACAATCTCCCAACTGAAACCCATCTTCTCAAGAGCCTCTGTGAACTTCTCTACATCAGGTCGGTCAAACCAATAGTCGTCAAGAGCCACGATAGTCTTCACCTTCACGTTGGCTTCATAATTTCCTCCATAGATGACTTATAAGAACTTGCGAAACAAATGTTCGGACTTAAAGTTCGTAGTATCCTTTCTGACCCTAGAATATTCACTGAAAAGCCTATTCCGTGAAGGGGCCCGCAGTAGAATGTCTCTGTATCGGCTTCTATGTTACTTATGTCTCAACGAGTCCTCACTAAGCTGGCTAAAGAGAAGTTCTACTGAACTTTCAGGTTGGAAAATGATAAAACCAATAGGTTTGATCCCCATAAGTTAAGTTTATTAAGAGGGCAAGAGATATGTAGGTTTGATTCGAGCATACCGCTCGAAACCGCAATGCAATATGGCGGCGTCAACGCAGACAAATGAGGCGTTATGCCTTTGGATGAGGGGTTGACCTCCAGTTGCGGGAACAGAGAATGCGGATCTGAGCATTAGCTTAGGTCTAAGGTGGGCTTGGCATAACTTTTCGGTCCAGGTCAGCATTTTGCGACCAGATTCAACTCCGGTTGATCCTGCCGGACCCCACTGCTATCGGGGTGGGACTTAGGCATGTTAGTTTGTGTCTTACAGCCATGGAGAAGACACAGCGGACGGCTCAGTAACACGTAGCCAACCTACCCTTGGGACGGTGATAACCCCGGGAAACTGGGGACAATACCCGATAGGTGAGAAGGCCTGGAATGGTTTCTCGCTCAAAAGATGTGGAACCATGCTTCCACAATCACCTAAGGATGGGGCTACGGCCGATCAGGTAGTTGGCGAGGTAATGGCTCACCAAGCCTATAACCGGTACGGGCCGTGA
>CAYURV010000048.1:0-6757 GCA_964447115.1 uncultured Candidatus Bathyarchaeia archaeon | reverse complement strand
CTTGAAACTGGATGCTCCGCGGCGGAGCGGGAATTAGAGGCCAAGGCACCGGAATATGCACCGCGACACGCGGACTCCGGCGTAGGTTCAGAGCTTTCACAGTCCTTGCGCCTGTTGGAATGTAAATGTCCAAGCCTCGGGCGAAGTACCCTACCCCGGCGACATGAGGACCGTCTCGCCCCTGCGTGGCCAATACGCAGAAGTTGTGCTTGGCGATAAGTCGAGTGAGGTCTTCCAGAGTGTATGTCACGGATACTACCTTCCGGCTATCTGTAGGAACAGCGCGGCTTTCAAGATTACTCTCTCAAGCTAAACAACCTACTTCTTTTGACTTAGAGCGAAGCGAAAGAGAAAGAGAGGTTTTAGGGGGTTCATCCCCTAATGTGAGAAAAACAACTATTCTGTGTGTGTCCGCTAGGTAGAGCACACACATTGTTCCTTAGCCCACTGTTAGGGAATGAATCCCCTAACGACCCCACCTTGTATGTTTTTGAGGAAACTGGTTAGTTAGCGGGGAAAGTGATTTGAGATGATGCGTATGTTACCTCATGTTTTAGTATCCGTCATGATAGGTATGTCTTGAAAGTGCTGTGCCAGATTTGGTCAACGCGGTTTATTGTTATTCTACTGATTGCATGCTAACGCTCGGTGAATCAAAAGAAACGAATGCTAGAAAAGAGGAGTGCGTTTGTCGGGGTTTACGCCCTGCGCGGCGACCGAAACAGTTGCAACCCCAACCGGTCCGATCAAATTTTCACCGTCAGTATTGATGCTTGACCACGATTCACCGTATCCCCGTGTCGATTCGAATGTCAAGCCTTACCGTTTTCCCAGATTCGATTTCTATTTCTTTGGGGACATCGGCGCTCGAGTCCATACCGATCCTGTTTATGTCCACGATGTACCTGCCGGGATTCAAAGCAACCTTGTAGTTGCCCGTTGGATCCAAGGATACTATTGCAACTATCGATGATCTATCTGATGCGAAGACGATGATTTTTCTTGCCTCGTAGGCTTGAGCTATCTGGTCCTGTGTAAGATTGCACGGTTCTACGGGACACAACGGTCCTATCTCAACCTTACCCTCCAGAAAACCAACATCTTTCAGGATATTGTCCACTTGAAGTTCAAACGTGTCTCTTACGTCATTCACCTGCACAGTGTAGATTCCCTTTTTCAACCCAAGAACGTCAAGAGGAACGACTCTGTTGAATGGTGTAATCACCTGTGCGCATACGGCATTAGAAGGCCGATGAGTAATGATGGTGACGACAAACGTAGATCCTTCCCGTATCGTCGTAACCTTGCCAATCTCTGTACAACTGTCTGGAAACTCTCCATACACAACCACATCCACTTGAACAGGAAAGGACTCGAGAATAACGACCTCAATATCCTTGACTTTTGCAAGTTCTTCAATCACTGTTCTATTTCCTTCCTTGAGCGTAGCCGTGTACCATACGCCGATACAGAACGCTGCAACTACAATGACAATCGCTGAAACCGCGGTCAACCTTCTCTTAGACATCTTGCATCAAGCAATCTACAATCACTATGGTTGCGGTAATATTCTTTTTCTCTCGTATCGATGGCCATATAGGCAAAAGTAATTGCAGCAGTCGCCTCTTCCAAACTGCCCTTGACAAATAATCTGCCAGTCTCTCGGACACTGTCTTAAGATGTGTAATGGCTCCTCGTAGAGCGAGAGAAATCCTTTGGAATCACCTATATACGGAATGATCCATAACGCGTGCCGAAAGAGAGTTACGACAGCAAATTTTCGGGGACAAAATACAGAAGGCTAGAAAGGCTCAAGAGAATAAGAAAGTTTCAACATCATCATAGTCAAGAAATGGGCTTCTCACTTGCAAGCAGCTATCCGATATAATCAAGGACTCTTTCAAGAAGAGCTCGGAGAAGGTTGAGCTACCTTTATTCTGCGGGTAGTAGCCTAGGACGCTGCCTTCAACAGGGTCAGGTCCCAATTCATTCATCACAACCCCTACAGATTCTTTGACACTCTTTTTCTCCAGAAGCATCATCCTTAGCAAGGTGAGAGTAGCTTGATCCGTATGCTTGACATCGACAAGCCCATCCCAGCCTATGACCACTGATGCCCCTCGACTTAGGAAGGCTTGAGGTAGGTCTTGGCTGAAGAGCCCGAAGCACCCTGTCAAGACGATTACAGCGCCACCGTATTCCGCGGATCTCTGCTTAATAAATTCAGGATTGACAGCGAATACTACCTCGCTGTCGTTGAAGGCTTGAGCCGGAGTTACCAAATCATACAACTGCTCTTGAGGATATTTCAGCTCACTGTAGGTCTCTGTGGTGAAGAGCCCAACTGGTTTTCCTTTGATCTCTGGGTCCCATGACCTAACCTCTACACCAGCGTGAACTCTGAAGACTATAAGCTTGTAACCATACTTAGCCAAAGACCCGTATAGGTTGACCGTAACCTCGTTCGGGTTGTAAATGTCCACATCAAAGCCTTCACGCAACATCATCTCCTTAGTCGCATCGATCAACTCTCGGTTGGGAGAATGGACGCTCAGTTGGTCTACTAAGGCGGCCTTCAAAGGGGGCTTATTCAATGTGGTGGATTGGCTTGTGGAAGTGCTGGTTTCTATCTGATTCCCGCTCTGTGAGGTCGGTGGAGAAACCATAAGGTAGGCTACGAGGACTATGAAGACCATTAAGACTAGGAACCCGGCCAGCTCGCCAGTCTTAGCTCTGGGTTTCCCCTTATCCCTACCTTTCCTTCCTCTAGCCTTCAATCTCCTTCATCAAACAAATAGGACGACAAGAGCTTAAACTTTAGGTTCGATTCTGAGAAAGAAGCTTCAAAAAAAGGAGAGGTTTGTCTAGGGTTTATGCCTTCTTCTTATCGCGAAGACGGTTGATGCCACTCCAACCAGCCCTACCAAAGCCAAGTAAGGCGTTAGAACGGCGAGCTTACTTACAGATGTTAGGTATCCGCCGACAGGCCTCGGCACTGCGTTCCCAAAATTGTTGTTAACGTCTTCTCGAAGGCCCGTAACGCTCGCTACAAACGTTATTGGGCCTATCAATATTGGGGTTGTCGCACCCTTGCCCGGAGGCTCTTCTATTTTCACGTAGAATATGTAGGTTTTGCCTGACGCAGCCAGTCCAGCAACTAGGTTGAAGCAATAGCTTCCTTTAAGCCCGTTCTCACCAGTCTCAAGGACATCCGGAGTCGCATCTTCGGGATCAGGATAACTCAACTCCAGATAGTAGACCGTTGCCTTTGTTGTCTTATCTGGGCCAAGAAGTGTCACCGTAACCCCAGCTTCCTTCCATTCATTGTCCAGATATAGGCCGATGCCAAGCTCAGTTTCAACATCATATACCCCGTTCCTATTGAGATCGTCGAATTTGGCACCGCATATGTGGAATGAGAAGACCGTGATTGGTGGGACGATGGTGATAGGAACAGAGAAGTCGGATGAATCAGTCACCGATGGGCCTGTGGGAGGTGATCCCGAAGCCGTCGCGGTGTTATTCAGCGGGTTGGGGTCGGTAACCTTCACTGTGTATGTTGCAGTGAAGTACCAAGTCTCAGTTGTATCGAGTAGGTTGTCGCCGTTAGTATCTCCACCCACATAGGTCGCTGTTCCGGCGACATCATCTGTCACAGTCACGCTACTCAAAGCCTGAGTGCCGCAGTTTGTGACTATATACTCGTAGGTGATTGTTTGACCTACCTGCGCACTTCCCGGGCCGTCCTTGACGATGTTGATGCAGGCCGTAGGTGGCTCAGGAGTTATGGGTACGGAGAAGTCGGATGAATCAGTCACTGGCGCACCGCTAGTATCTCCCGTTCCAGACGCTGTTGCGGTGTTATTCAGCGGGTTGGGGTCGGTAACCTTCACTGTGTATGTTGCAGTGAAGTACCAAGTCTCAGTTGTATCGAGTAGGTTGTCGCCGTTAGTATCCCCACTCACATAGTTGACAGTCATTCCGAGGGTATCTGTTACCCCCGTCTTGACTCCGCTCAGAGCCTCATTCCCGCAGTTTGTGACATTATATTTGTAGGTGATTGTTTGACCTACCTGCGCACTTCCTGGGCCGTACTTCACGATATGGATGCATGGTGTAGGAGTTTCCACGGGCTTTTGGTGGACGAGTTTGTTCCCTTTTGCAAACGCGGTCGTTGTTGCTCCTCTTGTCCAAGAGAGCTGATCGAAATTGTGTCCCGTATCGATGTCTGAATCATACGGGTCATAGCTGTTGTGCAACGGCAACCAGTGTTTTGTCTGTATGGGTCCTGGCAGTTTCGAGTAGTAGAGATTCGATTTATCCGAAATCTGGGATATAGCTGTCGGATAGCTTCCAGATGCAAATGCATCTTCAGTAGCTTTGAAGAAGAACCAGAAACGGTCGTCTCCAACAACATTTTGACATTGCATCGTGACATTCAATTCAAGAATTTCTCCGGGCCTCAGGATTTTCAGGCTGTCGTCAAATTGGGCTGAACTTGTGTAGTTATCCAAATTAGAAGGACCTCCTGGTTTTCCTAGGGACCAGCTGTACATGTAGACGGTCTGAGTGGTAGAGTAAGGCGCATATATTGCGGCCGTATCCAAGGAGCCAGGGCTCACATCACCGGAAGCCCTATAGGCTGTATATGGCGGCGCATATATTTCCCAGTGAGCGGCATAGGGAGGAGGGATGACTGTGCGGCTCGGGTTCAGATTTGCAGCTGCAAGATGAACATACTGGATTGTGGACGCCACATCGGTAATGTCAGCCCCCGCAGTATTGGTGAAATTGATAGCAACCCGCTCGCTTCCGCCTAATTCCAGGACATTATCCGCAACGGTGCCCACAGGGTCGTAGATCGTTCCGCTAGGGGCAGCACTAGCGACCGGAACTAGACTCAATAGAAGAATCCCGGCAATCAGTATTGTGAAAGTTTCCTTGAACATCAAAAACCATACATCCTCCATACTAAAGACAGGCTTTCTGCCGATCGTCCTATTACGTGGGTATTATCTGTGGCAAATAAAAGTTGCGAAAGAAGATAAGAAAGCTATCTCGGATGACGATGTAATCAACCGCGAGGTATCGACAGCTACGAAACAAGAGTGAAGTAGCTTAGCACAACTTCTCCTCAAAGCAGCCAGTAAGAAAGACAGGGATTTCGGCGCGAAGAAGCGCTGTCGGCTCAGCAAATCTTAAAAGTGCTATTCTGAATGTTGTAGACCGCCCAATTTCAAGAGTGATTGAGCATTGACGGAATCGGCCGGCGAGGTGCTCGAAGGAACCTTGAAAGCCTTGAGCATGGCCTCGAGTCTAGTTGAAGAAGCTTGCAAGAGGCTGGGAAGAGAGTCATCAGTCTCCTTTCCTGAAACGAACTATTTCCTCCCCACGATCTACGCTTTATTGGGTACACCTGTGAACAAAGTCGATGATCTTCTTAGAGTTCGCTCCACAATCAAAGGAGGAGTAAAGAAGGAGCTTACATATGACGGTATGTTGTCGAACGGAATCATAGCGCTGATAGCTTTTGAATTGGCTGAAGGCGCAAGATACGCTCTCGAAAAAGAGCCTTACAAAGATCCTTACGCCGGCTTCATAACAGACGCGCTCTTCAGAAGAGTTAGCCTTGGTCTAGCCGACGGAACCATACCTGGAATCGTCGTAGTCATGGGTGAAGCTAGAGATGAGCATTCAGCAGCCCAACTCGGAAGGGAGATAAGGAGTCGGAACCTTCTCGGTCTCTTGTCCGGCAGAGTAATCGATCAAATGCATAAATCTGGAGTGACGTTCGGTTTAGACCAGAACCTAATTCCTTTAGGCGACGAACCATCATCCTTGATACACGCTGTAAACCTAGCTGTCAGAGCTTCTCTAATGTTCGGAAACATCGAACCTGGAAAGAAGAATGAACTCACTCGATACTTGAAGGAACGCATTCCAGCATTCATAGTCTCACTTGGAAGACTCGATGCCCTGACGCTTGCAGCAGGCTTCGGAGCGATCGCGTTAGGGCTTCCAGTCGTTACAGATCAAATTGTAACAGAAACTTCAGGCTCTCTATTATCAAGACTGGACTATAGAACGCTCGTCAGCTCGGGGTGTGCTCTAAAAAAGATTAGGAGTAAGGTTGTTGTGAAGCCGCCGATCCCAGTGGACTATAGCTCTGCATATGAGGGGAAGAGCATAAGGAAAGAGGAGATGTACTTGGAGTCCGGCGGGGGTCGAAGCGTCGCATTTGAATTGGTACGGAAGAGTATTCCTGAAGAGATAGTCGATGGAGCTGTGAAGGTCCTCGGCCCTGACTTAGCAGATATTCCCGAGGGGAAAGCCCACGCTTTAGGCATTATCGTGGACGTGGCCGGGGCTAGACTTGAGAAGGATTTTGAGCCTGTCCTCGAACGTAGACTTCATCAGTTCCTGAATAGAGCCGAAGGCGTAATGCACCTAGCGTCCCGCGATATCGTTTGGATTCGCATCAGTAAGGAGGCTTTCAAGAAAGGATTTCAAATCTCAAACTTAGGCGATATTATAGTCACCATGCTTCGCGCAACATTCCCAGCGCTGGTCGATAAAGTTCAAGTCACCATACTAACCGACGAGAAGAAAGTTCAAGAGTCAATTCTTGAAGCGAAAAGATTCTATGTGGAAAGGGATGGGCGTGTGAAGCAGCTAACTGAAGACAATGTAGACGCCTTTTATGGATGTGCCCTCTGCCAATCTTTTGCCCCCGTTCACGCATGCGTCATAACTCCCG
>CAYURV010000047.1:0-6792 GCA_964447115.1 uncultured Candidatus Bathyarchaeia archaeon | reverse complement strand
TTTGAAGAATATAGGCAACATGCAACCAGCCCAGAACCTGCACGCCTTCAATGCTACATCGTAATCCTCATCATAGGAGACAAGCATCTCCGCCACTTTCTCAAGGCGCTCAGGGTCTCTACCAGACTTTCTGGCGCCGTCCTCAAAAGCACTGAACAGCTTCTCAGGCTGATCCGCAGCTCCAATCCCCAGTAGAATTCCATCAGCGAGCCTACCTGCCAGCTCTGCGACTTTGGGTCCTCCTGCAGCTACATAGATCTTTATGGGCGTCTTAGGCTTCGTGTACAGGTTTGCCTTCCTCAACGTATAGTATTTGCCTTCAAAGCTCACGAAGTCCTGGTTCCACAATTTCTTAATCACGACCATTGCTTCCTCAAGCATCTCTAAACGTTGCCTCGGAGAAGGCCAAGTGTATCCCAGCGGCGATTCGTTCAAGGCTTCTCCTGCGCCGAGGCCAAGGAAAAATCTGCCCGGATACATGTAATCAAGGGTTGCGAATGCCTGGGCAACAAGCGCCGGATGATATCTGAGGATAGGCGCCGTAACTGCGGTACCGATCCTGATATTCTTAGTTCTTTCGGCTGCAGAAGCCATCCACGTCCAAGCAAATCCGCCGGCAGCTCCTGTGTGAGCCCACGGGTGGAAATGGTCGCTTGTCCAAAGCGTTTCGAAACCATACTTATCTGCCAAGGTTGCGTGCATAAGAAGCTTGTCAGGCTGGTATTGCTCGTGGCATGTTTTGTAGCCTATTATGAGAGGCAAATTACCATTCCTCGACTTCTCAGCATTTCATCGCTAGCTTTTATTGCTGTTGAGCATATATGTGTTGACTCATAGCGGGTACATGATAATGGAGTTCAATCCTGGCTCATGCTCAGACGAATCTCTGCGGCGAGCCGCCCAATACTTGCAGAGGCTTCTGTGAGGTAAACAGAGTCTGGAGAGTGTTCAAGTTTTAAATATCACGAGTTTGAGAACAGTTGTTGAAGGTGACTATAGAAATGAGTAGTATAATGAGTCACAGGCTGACTAACCTAGAAAACAGCGGTAATCCCATTAAGGTAGGCGTTATTGGCGCGGGATTCTTCGGTTGTTCAACAATAGGGCAGGTTTCTAGAATTCCTGGAATCACAATTTCCATGATAGCCGATATTTATGAGGATAAAGCGACTCGCGGGTTTGTAAGGTTCGCCTGTCGAAAGCCTCAGGAAATAGTGAAGGTGAACGATGCTGACACAGCGAACCACTACATAGAGAAGAACGTTCCCGTAATAACGGAAGATAGTGAAGCATTGATAGAGAGCGATGTAGACGTTATCCTCGAATCTACTGGTGTGCCGGAAGTGGCGGCTAAACATGCTTTCGACGCCATAGAAAGTGGGAAGAGTATTGTGATGGCGACTGTTGAAGCTGAATGCGTTGTTGGACCCCTACTATCCAAGATGGCAAAAGAGAAAGGCGTTGTCTACAGCCAAGCCTACGGAGACCAGCCGGCTCTAATATGTGAGCTCTATGATTGGGCAGTGTCCTCGGGGTTCAAGGTTGTAGCCGCAGGAGAGGGGACAGCTGCGAGGCTTGAATGGAGGCATGCGACGCCGGATGATGCGCTTCAAAGATTCGGTTTTACACAGGAAGAGATCGGGCGCCTGAGGATGAATCCGAAGATGTACAACACCTTTCTCGACACGACCAAATGCGCCGTAGAAATGGTTGCTGTCTGCAACGCAACGGGGCTGAAACCAGATGTCAGAGGAATGCATTTTCCACTGGGCTCAGTAAGGGATGTGCCAAAGCTTCTAAGCTTAAAGAAGGATGGGGGCATTCTAGAAAACGAGGGCATCGTCGATGTCATCACCCGTGTTCGCGCAGACGGGAAACGTATTAGAAACGACATTCGATGGGGCATCTTTGTTGTAGTCACCAGTGACAGCAGAGATGTTAGAGGGCTCTTCAGGACATATGAGGCGCCGAGAGGCGGGAGAGGGAAAAATGCTCTGGTTTACCGACCATACCATTGGGCTGGCCTTGAGGCATCAATCACGCTAATCCGTGCAGCATTATGCCATGAACCTACTGGGGCTCCATTGCCATCTAAGCCTTCAGCTGAGGTGTTAACCGCATCAAAGAAGCAGCTGAATCCGGGAGACATTCTCGATGGAGGAGGAGGCTACGCGGCATACGGGCTTGCGGAAAAGGCAGAGACGGCTAGAACGGAGAATCTATTGCCCCTTGGGTTAGCTGAAGGTATCCGTGTTGTCAAGAAAGTCCCGCCGGATTACGTAATCAGGTACGACGATGTTGAACTAAACGAGGAATCTTTCCTCTTGAAGCTTAGACGAATACAAGACAAGACTTTCTATTGAGCTTCTGCAAAGCTCTGAAGATCATGGCTCATCTCTCCTTCAAAAAATTAAAGCGGAAAACTTACCCATCATTATGTGGGACCACCGGGAAACAGTTGGTCCCAGGAGACCATGCTCTACAAACTTTGCCTTCAATTAACTTACCGTAATGTTGAACGCTTTTGCAGCTGTCTTTCCAAGGCACCATTCCAGCTCTTCATCGGCAAGATCCATAGTTCTATATTTCGCCAATTCCGACGCTGCATTTTCCCCATGATCAGAACCGAACATGAGCCGATTAGCACCGAGAGTTTTGCAGAAACTGCGAATTGTCGTGCTTGGCAACCAGCTTGTTTCCAAGTATATGTTTGGGTAGAGTTCGGCCGCTAAGGCGGCTTCACTAGAATAAATGGCACTGCCTGAATGTGCCAGAACAATCTTCAGATCAGAGAACTTGATGGCTATCGGGATCAATGCGGACGGAAGCGCCCAAGGAACCCCGATCCCAGTGTGAACCATGACCGTGATCCCCAGGTCTAGGGCTGTCTCAAACACTCTAAATCCAGCCGAGTTCAGAGGATTGACGGCGTGAGCAAGTGGGTGAAGCTTTACGCCTACAAAGCCTAGCTCGTTTACGCATCTCTGAAGTTCTTTGAAATATTGTTTTTGGGGAAGATGAGGATTAGGATTCGCCATCCCAAAGATTCTTCCAGGCATTATCTTCGAGAGGTCTGCGATTGAGTTGTGTTGCTTTACAACTGTCTTCAAGTCAATCGTTGTGCCAGGTTGCACGATGCTTATGTTGATATTATTTTTCCCCATGTTCGCCAAAAGCTTTTCAAGAGTGAAGTCTTCTTCGAAAACATAGTCGTAGCCGAGGTGGGTATGGGCATCAACAATCATTGACGACCGATCTCTCCTTTTTCGCTTAACGCCCTAATATGTGGGTGAGAGGATTTAAGAGGCTTGTCATGGTCATATAACTCTACGCAATTATCCACTGACCTCAGATGCTAGTATGGGTCTCTTTGTTGGATAATCTGGAAGAACCGGTCCCGGTCAGCTTTTGCTCTACTTTTTATAATATATACAAGTTGTGAAGATACCACCAGATGTTTCGATAAGCAGCCAACCGAGCGACTGCGTACCTTATATACCTTTCATCAGATGCAGCATCCATGCAAGCATATCCCCACCGGTCATAGGGATGAAACAGAAAAAAGGGGGTTGTGGTAGATATCACCATAGTAAATAAATCTATCCCCACTATATACTACCCGGAGCTCTTTTTTTAAGTTCACTGTCATGTTGATTTGCTTTACTTTTGCAGAACCTTGAGAAAATATACAAGGAAAATCTTCTTGGATAGCTGGCTAACTAACCCGAAGAGAAATAGAAAGAGCCAGATCGTTTCTTGAATTTACTTGCCTAAGATCTTTTCCGAAGCCCTCTTGATGTCCTCTGCCTTCACGGTTTTTCTTCCTGCGTGCATGGACCAGTCAATGGCTTCTTTTCCGATCTTTACGCCTATCTCTTCGAGGACTCTACCCATCTCTTCAGCAGCTGACTCGCTGACTCTTTCGGCCCCTGCTTTCTTGCAAATTCTATGCATGGCAGCTATTGCTAGTTCACCCAACAAAGATCCCTCTTTTTGGTCTCTTATCTCTAAACACGTTTATTAAAAACTTTTCTATCATTCTCTTTCAGCCCCTCAACTCTTATATATGACCTTCTAAGAGATTCGATAAAAGGCAAACAATAAAAGGAACACAATGCAGAGAATTTGATGCCGCTAGAGAGCAAGCTATAAAAGGATGCATGCGATTGGGAGCCGTACGTTCAGAGAAGGTCAAGAAGGTTGCGCGCGAGCTTTTTAGGAGGTACCCTGACAAGTTTACGACAAATTTTGAGGAAAACAAAAAGTTCATTGAATCGTTAATGAACGTACCTTCGAAGAGATTGAGAAACACGATTGTAGGTTACGTGACACGGTTAGCCACTCTATCTCAATCTGAGAAAACCCCACAAGGAGAGGGCAGCTGAGCTGCCTCTATGAGAAATGGACAAGATTAAGCATCCCAATCGAGTAGGGAGGATGTCGGAAAGATGCCGGGGGCTTATGAGCCGTGGTGATGGTGGACGATTACCGTAGGGGTTGGGCTTTGCGTTATATTAGGGAGGCGACAGACCAGCTGAAAACATGCCAACAAGTCGCCAACTCTATCAGCCTCATTGTAGACGCGGCCAGAAAGGCTCAAGCCGCAATATACTTCAGCCTGGGGGATCCTTCATCCATCGAAAGTATTGTCAATGAGGTCTCTGACGGAGCAAAAACTGTAGAAAACCCAGTCCTGCGATGCCTAGTCGAGATTGAGCGCGCGCTTCAGAGGATTGAGAGCCTACCCGCCTCAGCCGGGGAAGAAGCCCTAAAAGAGGCTGATGAGATTGTACGAGTCGCCTCTGGGATAGTCGATTTACTTACTTCCGAGGATTAATCGTTTCTACAGGTCATCTTGGTGAACTAGTGGTCTCTTGAAAGAAGTCCATAAGTTTTTTCGTTTCAATTTCTCTCAGCATTTCAGTACATTTTTTCGGATCTAGGAACTTGAAATCTAATCCTAGACTTACCAGGAGTTTCTGAACACCCCTAGCTATCTGAGGAGCCACGAGGATGCCTCTGACTTCACGGTTCGCTTCAAGCTTCAAAGATCCGACGTATTTTGCCAGTTGCAGGGCAGCTTCTTTTCCAGCCGTTTTCCGTTTTATCTCGATCACGACCATTTTGCCGTCCCTGTCAATGCCGTAGACATCGATGAAGCCGGGGTCAACCATCTTCTCGTAGGTGATGGGCTTGAGACCCTCTTCAATCAGGGAAGGTTGGAAGAGCACTGCCCTCTGCATGTCTTCCTCGCTTGCGTGGAGCGAGAATTCTCCCCTATCAATGAGGCTTAGGACTGAGATTGCATAGACCCTGTCAAACGAGATTACGACAGCCTCACGAGACTTGGGCCTTATAGCCCTAATTATGAGGGTGCCTTTCCGTTTATGGGTGTGAAAGAGGCATCCCGATGGTTGCCAGTTAACGGGTTCGTATCCTTTCGGTCTATGGACTAGCACTGAATAGTCTTCTTTTATGATGAGTATTCTCTCTCCAGGTTCTAACGTAGAGCTTGCTCTTCCATGGTAATCGACACAGCAATTTCCTACAACAATAAGGGTCTTTCGTCCTGAGATCGCTGCCCTGACTACCTCCAGAGATTCCTCTATTGTTGGGTTTTCATAGACAAGAAAAGGTTTACGATCTGACAACCGACTCACCAACAACTTTTTAGATTTCCCAACATAGATAAATCTTTGATGGAAGTTGGTAGGACCCGGAGAATGGAAGAAGAAACGTGATACGATTCACCACTATGACAGATTGGCAAACGCCTATGAAACCCTTTACAGAGACGAGCAGATCCTGAAGATTAAGCTTGCACTAGAAGCTATCCAAATGGGCAGCTCGGATATAGTTCTGGACGTAGGTTGCGGGACGGGTTTTCTCTTCGACTATATTGGCAATTTGGTCGATCTTATTGTTGGCGTTGACATGTCTCCCGTATTGTTGAAGGTAGCTGCAAACCGGTATAAGTGCCAATCGAACAGGTCATCTGTCTGTTTGGTCAGAGTGGATGCTGATTATCTCCCCTTCTCGGGAAAGGTCTTCGACAAGGTCTTCGTGTTCACGCTCCTTCAAAATATAGTAGATCCTAACAAGGCTCTACGCGAGATGGTTAGGGTGGCAAGAAGTGGCTCCACGATTGTGGTCACAGGGCTCAAAAAGTCTTTTTCAGAAGAGGGATTCAAAAATATATTGATACGGGCGGGTCTAAAATCTACTGTTCTGATTTCAAGAGAGCAAGCGAAGGATGTAATTGCTGTTTGCCGCAAGGTCTAGAAAGCAAAGGATAAATAATGGACGTGCGAAGGTATTACCAAGGTGAAGAGACATGCCGACTCACGGAAGCCTATCTAAAGCTGGCAAGGTTCGCTCTCAGACTCCGAAGATTGAACCTACTCCGAAGAGTAATAAATCACCAAGAGTACGGTTCCGGAGAAGCTTCGAGAAAAGGATATTACTGCAAAGAAGACCGGGGCAGAACTGGTTCTAGCATTTTACGCTACTATTTTATGCAAGTAAGCCAAATCTTCTCTTCATCACTTGTTTAGGGAGAAAAGTATTACTAAGAAAAAGGGGAGGCTTAAGAAGAGGTCTTTACCCATCTTCCCTTTTCGGCAGATTCGACTACGGCGTTGAGTATCTCTTGGCATTTCAAGCCGTCATAGAATGTGGCGCCCATCGGTGCGACAGGCTTGTCGTTGACTATGCAGTCTATGAGATGATGAATCTCATGTACGAAGGTGTGTTCCCAGCCGATTATGTGTCCGTGTGGCCACCAGTGTTCTA